>NZ_JBFTIZ010000002.1:0-109766 GCF_056395165.1 Pedobacter sp. 10L46_2 | reverse complement strand
GTTCTGCAGTCAGGTTAAATTGCGCTCCGAGCTGGGGTAAAATACCCGCCCGAATAGAGAAGGTAAAAGCTGTGGTAATCACGGCAAAGCAACTCCCGTTGAATAAGGCACTCTTGTTAATGTTTTCGTTCATAATATAATGGTTATTTAGTTAGTTCTAACAGCATCCTTGTTAGCACGGCCATTGGACGCATCAAAAGTTATATCATTGGCTTATAAGCTATTCACCTGATATTACCACCTGAATAGCTGCATATTTTCTTTATTTATTTGGGTTGAATTAAAATATTAGTATTTGGTTAAACGAAATTAGTAAAATATTTAATCTAGGCAATCGATTGCTTAAAAATATTTAGCTGTAATTTCCTCAACCAGATATTACAATAGCTGATCGGTTCATTTTTATCTCCATGGCTCAGTTATAAGGCCATTCTGTACTTTCTTCCCTAATGGGTCGCTCCACTAGCCAACGGGAGAGGCGGAAGTAAGTACGGCAGAGCCAACACCGCCATTGGAGTAATACAAATAGAAGTGCGTCTTACCATCTGCTTCCAGTCTGGATATAATGGAAAGGCGCCCAGGAATTTGTACTCCATGGTGCCAGCTTTGCTGTATTTATGAAGTGTAAGTCTTGCCGGTATTCTTGTCTGTGAGTAAGTGTTTATATTGAACAAGGATATAGTCAAAAATTGCTTAATTTTTTTAACGCCTTTAACCTACATTTTTAGAAACGCCCATTGCTGGTTACGTCCTCCATAATAGTCCCATTGATTAGCACTGCCGCCGTTGTTCAGGGAATATCCTGAAATTTCCAGCGCCTTTCCACTATTTACATTGATCAATTTATAGTATCCGTTGTCAGTTGCCTGAATTGACCATTTTTGATTATTTCCGCCTGAATAATCCCACAAATCTGCCTGACCACCGTTGGCTATTGACCAGCTATCGATCTCCAAGCACTTTCCTGAAGCATGCATTGGTGTTAACCTGTAATAGCCACTACCTGCATCTTCAACTTTGAATTGTTGATTTGCTCCGGCTAAATATTCCCATTGATCGGCCAATGTATGGTTAGCGGTGCCCCATCCGGCGAACTCTAGTGCTTTAAAACTATTTCTATTCATAATCTGATAGATACTTCCTACCTGAATGCCAGGTGAGGTACCGTTTTGTTCCCCTTGCACAAGAGCGGCTAAACCTTGTTGATCGCCCACAGTGTTTGTTTGCCTGTTCAGGATTGCCCCAGTGTCCCAATAAAATGGAAGAATACCGCGTGACAAAGCCTGGCGTGTAACCTGATTTAAAAAATATGCTCTGGAAACCTGATTGAGCGTTAGCGCATCACCTGTGAGTGACGACCGGGTATATGCTCCATATTCTCCTAAAACCACAGGAATGCCTTGGTCAACAAACTTTGTTTTCATCGATTGGAAATACGCGCTTAGGTCGGCCTCCTCTCCCCAGGTGGAATTTCGTGAAGGATCGGTGGTGGAATGATATCCCGATCCCCAATAATAAAACATATTACCCCATGATTGGTCTGACGACATCAGACAAAATTGGAAAGGAGTATAGTAATGAACTTCAACCATTAGGCGATTGGTTACCTGGTCTGTAGGAAGCGTGTTCATCAAACTGTTAGTTTTGTCAATATCTGTTGAGGGTCCCTGGACAACAAGCACTCTGTAACTGTTGCGCCCTCCGGTTGATCTAACCGCATTGATAAACGTTTGATGATAAGAAAGCAGGACGCTCATCTGCGTGGCATCCTCTACTGAAGGTTCGTTTGCGCTGGCAAAAATTAAGTGTTCATCAAAACCACGCATATGTGTCGCAATTTGCTCCCAAAAAGCTTTTTGCTTGGCATTAACCGCGGCTTGCTGAGCGGGCGTACAATTGTTCTCCAACCATCCACCATCCCAATGTATATTTAATATCACATACATGTCTTTGTTAATGCAGTACTGAATAACCTGTTTAACCCTGTCGAGCCATACTTGCTGAAGCTCTGCTGTATTGCTGTTGGCCATATATTGATCCCAGGCGCAAGGAATCCGAATGGCGTTGAAACCGCTTTTTTTTGCCAGATCGACATATGCCTGGGTAACCAGAGGATTACCCCAGGCGGTTTCACCACCTATTGCTTCGAGGGTGTTTCCTATGTTCAATCCCAATCGAATTTTTGCAGCGAGCTGCGCTGCTGTGCTGGCCACTCCAGATTGGTCCGGCGGAAGGGGCGAGGTATTGTAACTGGGGTAGCTGGTAATGGTTAAAGCATTCATTGCTTTTGCAAGAGCCTGTTTCTCAGCAGGACTTCCGAGTTCTTGCTTGTGGCACCTCGCAAACATAAGGATGACTACGATGCCGAAAAGATAATTTAGTGTTCTCATATAGGGATTATAATTGGTTTCTATTAAAAAATCGATTGGCAGAAGGGCAATTTAGTTGCCTGGTCTTCTAATTGTATGTTGTGCTGGATCTGCCAGCGGCGGTATTCGCTTGTGATTTGCTATAATTTCCTTAACCAAATATTGCGATAGCTGATCGGTTCACTTTTATCTCCATGGCTCTGTAATTTAATTGGTGAGGCGCCATGCTTTCTGTAGGCTGGCTGACCAATATAAGGTGTATCCCCTTTGAGTATGGTCGCATTCTGTACGAGAATGCCATTGTGTAAAACTGTTGCAACAGCCGGTGACTTTACAGACCCATCCTCGTTAAAACGGGGAGCCGTCCAGGCGACGTCATAGGTCTGCCACTCTCCTGGTTTTAAACAGGCATTTACCATCGGTGGCGATTGTTTGTAAAAACTACCAGCCTGCCCATTTACATAGGTTTTATTCTCATAATTATCTAGCACTTGCAACTCATACCCACCAGCACCCCAGGGAAGCGCAGCCAGAAAAATACCGCTGTTACCTCGGCCCTGGCCACTTCCAGTTATATTTTCCGGAATCCTGTATTCAATATGAAGCTGAAAATCCATAAATTTCTCTTTTGTCTGGATATCGCCCACGGACTTATCTACCGTCATGATCCCATCAGATAACTTCCATTTTTCTGCTGAAGCAGCATCAGCGGAATTCTCCCACTGATCCAGGTCCTTCCCGTCAAAAAGAACTATGGCATCAGAAGGCGCTGCTCCTGGCACCTTAGCCGGACTTACTTTTGCAGGCACAGGAGTCCATACCTCGGTATCTTCCGGTTTCCCTGGTTGCTGTGCCTGGACTATCATCACGTTGGCCGCAAGCATCGCAACAATTAATATTGATCTTTTCATATAGTTCGTTGATTTTCTTTAGTTATTGATGTATTACTTATTTAATGATTTGATCCAGGCCGCAATTTTGGTAACCTCATCTTTTGGAACATTGGACATAGGTGGCATCGGCGTGGAATAATCCGGCCAATGCTCCGGTTTAGGCGTATAAATCAGGCTTATTAGTTCCTCGACCGTATACTTTTTGGTGGAAATCTCCTTAAAAGAAGGGCCTACTTGTCGCTTCTCTGCATTGTGGCAGGCCAGGCAGGTATTTTTAGCTAGAAGCCCTTTCACTTGGTCATAGGTTGGAATTTTCGCCGCTAACGTTTTTTTACCTGACAAGGAACTTCCACTTTGTCCCCGAGGCAGTGTTTTAATAGAAGATGAATTCCTGGTGCTTACCTCTGCAAGGCTAAGTATCTTCCCTTCCGGGATATTATTTAAAGTATAATATGATGTAGGATGTACCAGGCTATAGTAGTTCTCTTGTGAGCGAATACCATCTAATGTAATGTTGTGAATATATCCTTTGCGCAGGTTGGCTACGATAATTCGGGCAGTGCGGCCATCAGCTGAAACGCGAACGCCCTTTACATTGCACTTTTGGCCATTTACCGGCGGACTTCCGTACACGCTGTGGTATTTATAAATAAAGCTCTCCACTGAATAAGAAGCAAGATCTAAGGCGTATTTTTTATCAACAGGTTGGGTAAACTCTATTTCAAACCCATCTGGCATGGCCTTTATACTGAGCATTTCAAAAGGGATTTTGTTGTTCCAAACCAGACGCTGGATCCCCTCTGTAGCCTCACCGGCCGAGCCCCACCCACGGTTGGTCTCGCCGGCGAACAACGATCCGTCTTTGCCCCAGGCCAAACGCACAATACCCGATTGAAACCCACTTCTAAAAGGCCATGCCGCCCCCTGATACTCACCGTTTACCTTTTCCATAAACACACGGCTAATCATACTCTGCCCCTGATCGCCTACCAAAAGCTGGCCAGCGAAAGGACCAAAGGAGCCCGGAGGAATTTTTACGATCTCAGAATTTGAAATACCAAGAATTCCGTGAGGCAACCAAACCGCAGGTAGTTGGAGTTCTGGAAAATTCTTCTTCATATCGAACTCGGTTACCGCTTTCTCGTTCACATCGTTTTCTGGCTTTACACTATTCCCGTTGCTGTCGTAAATCATCTTTGTTTGATTCTTGGCAAAAAACTGCTCTGTGGTAAGTTTGAGCGGAGATTGCGGCAGATTAGTCCACACCAGGCTGGATGGGTGTCCCATAAACGCACCTTTTTTTACTTGCATGATACTTCCTGAGCCAACCCAGTCGCCCTGATTATCAGTATAGAACAGTTGATCATCAATCATACTAATCCCGCAGGGCGAGCGCATACCCGCAGCCCATGGCTCAACCCTTCCATCTTCAAAAATACGGAGTGCCCAGCCCCTCCATGGAACCAGACTTTTTGGATTCCACCAGGTAGGCGGAAATCCAAGATTCAGGGTCACAAAAAAAGATCCGTCGGCAGCAAGCTTAGGGCCAAAACTGTACTCATGGTAATTTCCCGACAATGGCCAGGCATATATGGTTTCAAAATCATCAGCCACGCCATCGTTATCGGTATCTGTCATTTTGGTAAGTTCCCCTCGTTGAACACAATAAAATGATCCGTTTTTATAGGCAAGTCCGAGCACCTCGTGAAGACCCGAAGCAAATTTTTGAAATGTTGGTTTGAGTGAAGAAGGATTTTTCACGATAAAAACATCCCCCCTTCTGGTAGTGACACCCAAATCGCCGTTAGGTAACGTACAGAGTCCACCCACTTCAAGTATTGCTCCTTCGGGAGCAGATACTTTCATGATCTTAAAATAATCATCTTCCTTTGGAGATTCTGCCTGGGCAAAACATGTTATTGACATCAGTATAAATGTCATTGTCAATAAGCACGACATACCGTTTTTATAATTGGAATAAATATTCATCAGGTTACTGGTTAAAGAGAATGGAATAAATGATCTTACTTTTGAATGGAACCAGGAGTTCCTGAGCGCTTTGTATTGTTCTGATGATAGGCTTCAATGTGGCTTCATCCGCTACAGTAATGGAATAAGCTTTATCTGCAATAACATATTTACCATCTTTCTGTTCGATAGCATTTGCTCTGGCAAGACACAGGTATAAGTCATCGGCACTTCCCTCCGGCTCAATTTCACGTCGAATGCCCTGGCCGCCATCAATCACCTTGGTTGCATCCTTAATATTCAATCCATATGTCTGGTACTTAAACTTTGGCAAACCTGACGCATCAAGCGTATAACCCTTCGGTTTGAAGCCTGACCCAGTGGTGTCTTTTTTAAATTCACTTTGTTGTGTTGCTAAACGCTGAATCTGTGGTGTCGCGTCTCCAGTCTGGATCGCTTTTCCAATTGGCCGCGAAGAACCATCGCCCCTGTCGTGCCACATTGGTGTTGCATCCAGAAATTCACCTTTCCATAATAGCACCAATTGACCATTGTCGGCATCATAAGTGTAATGAACCTTCAGCGGACTACCTATACTGATGGCATGGGTAACGCGTTTACCTCCATCAAGATCGATAAAACTCCGGAGCAGGATATTGCGTTCTGCCTTAATGATTATAGGGTCGACGTGAGTCTCCTGTGCAACAGCCTCCGTCCCCATTAGGAAACAAAAGGCCGATACACAGGCAACGAAAAAATAAGAATATAAATTCATGTATAATGTTTGGTTAAGTAAGCGTATTTGTTAAGTGCCATTTTATTTAACAGCTATCTTCAGCTTTTGAGAAATATTACCTGAGGAATTTCCCAGTTGCAGTATAAAGTCTCCTGCCTCAATGTTCCAATCCTTTTTTCCTTCATCATAGAAAGCAAAATCTGCAACTTTCACGTCCAATTCAACGGTTTTCGTTTCTCCGGCTTGCAGGAGCACTTTCTTAAAGGCTTTCAGTTCTTTAACTGGTCGCGGCAACGTACATACCGGATCATTTACATACAATTGAGCAACTTCGGCACCATAGCGTGAACCTGTGTTCTTGACGGTGAATTTTACCCTGATTACGTCGTCTTTGCTATAAGTTAATTTATCAGCAGAAAGAGGTCCTAAGTCAAAGCTGGTATAAGAAAGCCCGAACCCAAAGGAAAATTGAGGTGTTATTTTTTTAGTGTCAAACCACCGATACCCTACCAGAATGTCTTCTTTATAATATTGGTTAACGCTGTCGCCAGGATAAGAGATTTTACCATAAAAATGTGCAGCATTATCCTCCAGCTTTTTTGGAAAAGAGAAAGGCAACTTACCCGAAGGATTTACCTCACCCGAGATTACATCGGCCAATGCATTTCCGGCTTCAGAGCCGAGATACCATCCCTGCATAACGGCGGGTACTTTATTTATCCATGGCATAGACACTGCGTTTCCGCTAAGCAGTACAACAGCCGTGTTTTTGTTAGCTTTGAGCAAAGTATCAATCAGCTTATCCTGACCAAAAGGAAGGCTTAACGACTGGCGATCTCCACCTTCACAATCCTGAAAGTGATTTTTGTTCAGCCCCCCAATAAAAAATACGATATCGGCTTGCTTTGCAACCTCGGAAGCAGCAGCAATCAGCGAATCTGCATTTAACTTTGAAGGCTCTTCACGTCCGTAAAGTGCCGGTCCAGATGCATAACCAAGACTGTAAACAATATGATCTTTTCCGTATTTGGCAATCAATCCCTCTAATGGTGATTGCTCATAGGCTACCTTGAGTGATGATGACCCGCCACCGACTACCAGACTGCGATTAGCATTTTCTCCGATCACGGCAATCTTTTTGTATTTACCTACAGGAACAGGAAAAAATTGCTGCTCATTCTTCAAGAGCACGATTCCTTCCTGAGCAATCTTGCGCGCAGCTTCGCTGTGCTGGGGAGAAACGAAACGGCCAAAAGGCCTGTTGGCGCTCATGGTGGTCCGGAAAATTAAACGCAGTATGCGACGGGCCTTGTCATTGAGCAAAGCGATATCATACTTTCCCTCTTTAATTCCTTTAAGGAAGGGATTAGCCAGATAGTAATCTGAATAGGGGAACTTGCCCTTGGTTGTTAACCCATCGGTATAAGTACCCATTTCCAGATCCAGCCCGTTCTTAACAGCCTGGTCAGTATCATGAACACCGCCCCAGTCACTAATCACGACACCATCAAATTTCCAATCACTCTTTAGTATCTTATTCAAAAGTAAATCATTATGGCAGCAATGCTGGCCTCTGAATTGATTGTATGCTCCCATGATCGACCATACTTTTGCTTCCCGCACTGCTGCTTTGAAAGCAGGCAGATAAATTTCGTTTAGCGCACGGTCGCTTAGATCAACATTGATATGACCACGCCACTCTTCCTGATTGTTCAATGCAAAATGTTTTACGCATGCTGCCACGCCAATGGATTGAACTCCCTGTATATAAGGCACCACCATGCGGGAACTGAGGTAGGGATCTTCACCCAGATATTCAAAATTCCGACCGTTTAGTGGTGTACGGTAAATGTTTACACCCGGCCCTAATAATACGGTTTTATTGCGGTACCGCGCCTCTTCTCCGATCGATTTACCATAAAGCAAGGATAATTCGGGATTGAACGTAGCCGACAGGCAGGTGAGTGCCGGAAAAGCGGTACAAGAATCGTTTGTCCAATTTGCCCCACCCCATTCATCCCACAAAACTTCCTCACGGATTCCGTGCGGGCCGTCATCGGTCCAAACTTCAGGGATTCCCAAACGAGGCACACCTTTTGAACTGAATTTAGACTGGGCATAGCAAAGGGACACTTTTTCTTCAGTAGTCATCAGCGAAAGTGCATTTTCAACCCGCTCTTCTATGGGTTTGCTTAGATCAAGGTAAATTGGCTGTTTCTGTTGCGCATTTACCAATAACGAGGCACCTATTGCTACTACAGCTAAAAATATTGATTTCATTAATTTTATATTCGGTTGTATGTAATTTGAGTTTAAAAGTTGGCGCATGGATCGCCTGATCTTTGTGGCTCGAAACTACAATACCGGATGTAGACCACAGAGTAGTAATGTTAAATAAGTAAGAAGAAATGTTAACCTAATTCGGATGTTTTATTCCTTTTTTCTACTATATACTCAGAAGGAAGCACATTGTATTTTGCTTTAAAGGATTTCGCAAAATAATTAGGGGTGCTAAAACCTACCATATAGCATATTTCGGCAATGGTTTTATTGCTTTTTTCCAATAGTACTGCTGCTTTCTCCAACTTAACTGATCTGATAAAGTCTACTGGAGTTTTACCCGTTACCTTTAGACATTTTTTGTACAGTGATACCCTGCTCATGGCAATATGCCTACTCAGGTCTTCTACAGACAACTGGGGGTTGTGAAGATTCTCTTCAATGTAAAGCAACGCAGCGTTCAAAAATTTAGCATCGTCCGATTCAATTTCCATTTCCGGAGATGCAATGTTAATTTGCCTGGTATAAGTTCTTTTAAATGTCTGATGAAGGGTGAGCAGGTTTTTGATCTTGGAATGTAAAATCTCAAAATTAAAAGGCTTTGTCATATAATCGTTCGCCCCTGTTTCCAATCCCTTAATTTGTTCTTCTTCGGTCGTCAATGCCGTTAGCAAGATGATGGGAATATGCTTTGTCCTTACATCTGATTTTATTTTTTCGCACAATTCATTACCATTCATTTCCGGCATACTGATATCGGAAACGATTAGATCTGGATGCAGTGCGAGGGCTTTTTGCCAGCCTTCTTTGCCATTTGAAGCCTCTTCTATTTTATAAAAAACGCGTAAATTATCTTTGAGATAAAACCTGAAGTCCTCGTTGTCTTCAACCAACAATATAACGGGTGCATTTTTCGTGCGCAGACGCTCACCAGTGGACTCTTTTACTTCATTTTTTTTATCCGATTTCCCCTCCCCCGGCCAATCAGCACATTCCGCATCTTTTTCCTCCAGCACAGCAAGTGATGCGAGTGCAACACGAAGGTGTGCGGTAAAGCAACTACCCAAGCCTGGCTCGCTTTCTACCGTGATTTCACCGCCGTGCATCTTCACAAATTCTTTTGTGATGGAAAGGCCAATTCCGGAACCCTGGTTAAGAATAGCAGCGGAAGTTTCATTTTGAAAAAACCGCTCAAAAATAATTTCCTGTTTATCTTTTGGAATGCCAATTCCTGAGTCTATCACTTTTAACTCCAATAAAACCTTTCCATCCGCTGTCGGGTTCGGCAGTGTTTGTAATTCCACACTCACATTTCCTCCCGAAGGCGTAAATTTAAAAGCATTCGAAAGTAAGTTGAACAGTATCCGCTCGACCTTATCGTGATCATAAGAGACATATAAATTGTCAATAGCACTTTTGAAAGTTAATTTGATTTGCTTCCGTTCTGCCAGGTCATAAAAAGACTCTGTTGCCTCCTTGATAAAGGAGACAATTTCGCCATCACTCCTGTTCAGCTGCAATTCCTGTTCTTCCATTTTACGGAAGTCGAGCAACTGGTTTACCAGGTTTAACAAACGCCTTGCATTTCTTTTTATCATAGATAGCTGACCATGACGCTCCTTCTCTCTGGCTTCAATTAAAAGTTTATCTACAGGGGCCAGAATTAAGGAAATAGGCGTCCTGAACTCATGGCTCAGATTTGTTAAAAATTTAATTTTTAACAAATCCAGTTCCCGCAGCCTTTCTGCTTCCTTACGGTCCTGTTCACGCAATTGCCTGGCCTGAATTCTTTCTTGTACTAAAGCAAATTCCCGTCGTAGCTTATTGATCCCCCGGTTTCGGATAAATAACAATAAAAAGCCGATGGCGAAAGCGTACAATAAATATGCCCATGTGGTGCGCCAGAAAGGGGGCAAAATTGTAATTTTCAGTTGCGACTCCGCTATAGGTATAGTATCACTTTCATTAAAAGCCTTTACGTGAAAGGTATACTCTCCTGGGTCAAGGTTTGTAAAAGTGGCCTTGCGTATTTCTGAAGGAACGGTAAGCCAGCGATCATCAAATCCTTCCAAATTATATTTATAGGTAATCTTGTGCGGAGCAAAATAGTTGAGCAACGCAAATTGAAGGGAAAAAATATTTTCTTTATAGGTAAGGGTTAAATTCTTAAGAGCTGTGATGGATTCGGGCAGAATGATTCGCCCATTTAGATTCTCGCCAACATGCACTTTATGATAAAACACCTCTAATTCGGTCATGGCCAGGGCAGAAGGCGACTGGATGTTTTGGATTTGGCTTGCTCTGAAAATATTAAAGCCATTTGGTCCTCCAAAAATCAATTCGCCGGCTTTTGTTTTGTATGCGGCATTAAAATTAAACTGGGTATTTTGCAGCCCATCCGATTTATTGTATTTGCTGTATTGGAATTTATAGCTTTTACCTTGTGCAATTACAGAAATCTTGTAAAGTCCTTTTCTGGAGCTATACCAGATATGATGATCTGGATCTTCAAGAAGAGCAAAGACAGTATTCTCTGGCAAACCAGTATCCTCACTTAGGTTATTGAAACTCCCCGTTGTGGGATTATATATGCTTATACCTTCCCTTGTACCTATCCAAATCCACCCCCTTCCATCTTCTACTATACAATTAATATCATTTTGTACCAGGCTATTCGTATTCTTAGGATCATTTACCAATTGTTTGACTTTAAAAGTTTTACCATCCAGGATATTAACCCCCGCTGTCGTACCAATCCAAATATTTTTATTTTTATCTTCATATAAATAGGAAATGCCATATGCATTCAAGGTATTTTTCACTGATGGATTAAAATGTTTAAATTTCCCGGTGCTTCGGTCAAACAGATCTAATCCACCATTTAAGGTGCCCACCCAAAGCCTGTTGGAAGAATCTTCTAATAAGGCAAAAATTCGGTTATCTGAAAGGCTGGAAGGTTCTGAGGTACGTTTGAAATGTGTAAACTTCTGTCCGTCAAATGAATTAAGCCCACCTAAAAAAGTTCCAATCCACAAAACACCCGAAGGATCGACACATAGGCTTACCACAATATCACTGCTTAAAGAGTTGTCATTTTCGGGATTATTACGGTAGGTTTTAATCTCACCCGTACTCCTGTTCAAATGTATTAAACCCGAGCCATTTGTTCCAATCCATAAATTGCCCTTATTATCTGCTACGAAGGCATTCACATCCTTCTGTAGGGAGTTATTTCCGGTTAAATACTGATTTCTGGGAAATTTATAGATGCTTTTATGATAGTAATAAATTCCTTTCTTAGAAGTACCCATCCAGATAATACCGCTACTGTCTTTATACAAAGAACCTATGCTGTTGTCACTTAAAGCCCTCTGGTCATCTTCTCTACTTAAAATATAAGTGAATGTATTGGTCCGCTTGTCTAATATATTAACTCCTCCATGATCAGTGCCTATCCAGATTTTACCATCCTCTCCTTCCAGAACAGAGCCGACATTTTTAGAGCTTAGCCCCGAATGGTCTTGTTTTTTCCCAAAATAGTGGAATTTGTCGCTCGCCACATTGAGGTAATATAACCCAAAAAGATCACCCGGACTATAAATAAAAACATTGCCTTCAGCATCAAGGCTGAGTTTGAGATTGAAATAATTTTCCTGTGTTCCTAGACGGTTTTTAACATCAAAATATCTGCTTGTTACCTTTTGTTGTTTTAAGTTAAACTTCTCCAGTACACCATTGGCGTGAATTACCCATAAATTACCTTTTAAATCCTCGATAAAATCACTTATTATACCAGAAGACAGGGAATTTAATACGTCACTTTTAGGGGTATAACTCGTAGTGGTTTCGCTTTTAGAATCATAACAAAAAATACCTTGATTTTCTATATAAAAATAGAAACTACCCCTATTGTTGGTTTTTATCTCTCTAAGGTATCCACCAGGAATTTTATATTTTTGAAAGTGTTTATTCTGAAACCGCTCAAACTTTTCGGTTAAGGGATAGTATATACTGAAGCCACGATTAGATTTAATCCACAATTCTTTCTCGGGTCCCCCAAATATATTGACAATATAACCATCGGGTAAGCTGGTGCTATCCTTTGAATTATGTTGAAATATCTTGAATTCATGTCCGTCATAACGACTGAGCCCGGCGGTGGTACCAAACCACATAAATCCTTTTTGATCTTTGTATATCGCATTTACCTGATTGTCTGATAAACCATTTGAAATATCTAAATGAGAAAACTGGTATACATTTTCCTGCGCAAAAAGAGAATTATACAGCAGGAATGCGCTGATCAGGGCTAAAAACCGAAACATATATTTTTCTATTAAATGCTTTAGTCATTCTCCGGATGCCAGGAACAATTAAAGCTAAAAACCCAAACAGGTTATAATTGGTTGCGTAATATTGGTATAGCTAAGCTACACTTAAATCTGGTTTTTTTTTAATAACCTTCCTCCTTAATCATCAGTTGATGGGCTGGTAGTTTTTAGGGACTGTTACTAAAGTTTAAACGCCAGCTATAGCAAAAGGCTATAACCGACATTTCAAAGCGTGCATATTGCAAATTCGATAAAAATCCTATTCCCGGTCTTTTCCATTTAAATCCATTCTCCACCTAAAATACTGATCCAGTACAACAAGTGACTTTTCGTCGGGAACTGGTCCCACATGGGGTGTCTCGGCGAAATACATCACTGCCGGCTTATCGCCGGTAAACGCAGGCCATAGCGGAAGCTCCTTACCGTTAGGGTTTCCGTATTTCACAAAGTTGATCCAGTAACTCCCCATCGCGGTTGAAATTTCCAGATCTGRTTTAGAAGTTTTCGGGTTCAAAGGATCTATATGTTGAAAAACATACGAAACATCCTGTGCATGAGGAGAGCCGTGCCCATATTCAGGAGTACCTTCGGGATAGTTTGGATGCTGATCAAAAAAATAATAAAACACTTTCGATGTCCCCGTTTTTGACTGGAGTCTGGCCCATGTCCAGTTGTGCCATCCAAAAGCAGCATCCCTTGACAGATTTCTTGCAGACCGGGTAACGAACTTCTCGCCTACCGGGTAGGCTTTAATCAAATTGTCAGCAAATTCCCCGTAACGTGCTTTTACCCCATCAATATATTCCTTAGGGTTCGCTCCAGGCGAAAAGCTTAGCCCTTCATCAGAATTGTAACCAATAAGTACCGGCACATCATTGTACTTGTTTGCTTCGTATAGTTTATATTGAACATCAGGGATCACATGTCCATCTATAATAGGCCATGAACTGCCAACACCCCAACCCATAGGGAGTTTGTCGGCTTCCATCTTTCTAAGTTCTTCTATGGAAGCAGCACCTGCTTTGGCTGCGTAAGCTTGCCCATCAGTTTCGGCTTGCCTCAATGCTTTCATGTTTTCGCCCGGGTATGTTTTGATACCGGCAGGGCCAAAAGACCCGCCACTTTGAGAGATGGCACTCCGAAAAAGACCTTTAGCCAGCGGCGAAGCGCACAACATGCTAACAGAGATTCCTCCTGCCGACTCCCCAAAAATGGTTACTTTTTTGGGGTCGCCACCAAACGCAGCTATATTCTTCTGCACCCATTTTAGCCCCGCAATCTGGTCTAGCAAACCATAGTTTCCCGACACATGCTCAGTCCCCTCTCCGCTTAATTCCGGATGCGCCAAAAAACCGAGTTTACCGGCCGCAGGAGTTCCCTCTTGCATAGGTGAGGCTGCAAAATGAGCAGCCTGCTTTACCCCATCCCACTTTTCAACCGGCTGGGGAGCTTTCCACCTCAAGGAACCGACAGGAGGGGCCGCAAAGGGAATTCCACGGAATACAGTTAAGTCATTTTCCACGGCCCCCTGAATCCTTCCTCCCTCGACCTTAAGATGAACGGGTAGCTGAGCATGGCCTGCAAAAACCGTGAATACAGTTACTACAATTAAAAGGGTAATATTTTTCAGTATTCTCATAAATTGCCTAGTAATTTAATCTATTGGGGTAAATTTAAAATTCTTAAATGT
Source organism: Pedobacter sp. 10L46_2 (assembly GCF_056395165.1). NCBI lineage: Bacteria > Pseudomonadati > Bacteroidota > Sphingobacteriia > Sphingobacteriales > Sphingobacteriaceae > Pedobacter > Pedobacter sp. 10L46_2. Next base: position 95,499 of record NZ_JBFTIZ010000002.1, on the reverse strand, counting down.
TACATTCCCCTCGCCTATGGAACACAAGCCAATTCTTAAGCTTAAAAACCCACTCAGCACGTTATGATGTATGGCAGAAACCTCAAGCGAAGTTTCAATTTTATTCCATTTAATACCGTCTGTACTAAAATACATATTTACCGTATTATTAATGTTTTTAAGACGAAGGAATACATGATTTTTTATAACGCTCTTTTCAGTTTGAAACTGCCAGCCACGTAAATTGACAAATATGTTCTTATCGTCGGCCAGAATCCCTGAATAGGCATTGTTGTTGTAAAAAAGAACTAAACCACCTGTTGCTTTTCCTTCTATTAATAATTCCACGTCTGCCGTATACGAATGGCCTGATGGAATGCACAATAAGGGCGAGCTACCGGCTACATTATTTCCTTTTCCCTTAATGGATAAACCATTGTCAGATAAGTTAAACCTGCTGGTATCCAATCCTTCGAAGAATTCCCATTGAGGCTGTAATTTATTGCCTTTAAAATTATCGTTCAATGTAAAGTCGGTTTTAAAGGGAGCTAAATTTGGTCTCCTGATAGGTTTACTATCTACTATATCATCCGGCACTTTATACCAGCCATCTTTTGTCCATTCTACCGGCAACAATAAAGTCTGACGACCTTTATTGTAAAAACCATCTTCGTAAGCATGAAAAATCATCCACCAGTTTCCTTTTGCATCGTCGAAGATGGTACCATGCCCTTTCGATTTCCATTTTTCATCTTGTTTAGTTGTTCTGACAATCGGATTATAAGGGGAATTTTCCCACGGGCCCGATAACGATTTTGATCGTGCAGAAATGACCATATGGCCAGTAGCAGGACCTGCCGTTCCTCCTTCAGCTACAGTAAGATAGTAGTATTCTCCTCTTTTTATCAACTTGGGGCCTTCCAGGCAAAAGCACTCAATAGTCCAGTCTTTAGGTATAGGCCAACCGTTGTAAGAACTCTTTTGATTCCCTGTAATAGAAAGACCGTCATCTGACAAGGGTACAAATCCCCCGTTACTGAAAAACAAGTACCTTTTGCCATGTTCATCTGTTATATGACCAGGGTCAATGTTGCCAATTTTCAGGTCAATCGGATCACTCCATTTCCCATCGATCGAGTCCGCTGTTACCACATAGTTAGTCCCGTTTGCCGGAAAATAGATATAGAACTTATTTTTATACTTCACCAAATCGGGAGCATACACCGAGCCTACGTATTTATGCAGGGCGTGGGTCAATGGTTTCCAGTTAATCAGGTCTTTTGAATGCCAGATCAATAAACCTGGATAGTACTCAAACGAGGAATGGACCATATAAAAATTATCGCCATCACGTAATATACTCGGATCAGGATAATCTCCTGCAAAAATAGGATTCAAATAAAAGCCCGGACCTTTCGAATTCGGACTTACTTGATATTGAGCTCTTGCAAAAAAACTCAACTGGATCAAAAAAAATGTTACTATAATTTTATTCATATGATTTGATAGGTTGTAGAAAGTACGCTTAACCTGTGAGTTATAGGCCTTATAATTTATTTATTTCTAGGTAATACCTCGGCAGAGCTGTCCTGAAATTGCGACATGTGCGCTTCTCATTCGCTTTGACGTGGCTTTAGCGCTAATTCTGTCATTGCCTTGCGTTATTTCAGTCCATACAGCCCCTTTGGCATGGGCTTTTTTATAAGCTTCGATTAGAATAGGGTCGTTAAGTAACTCCATAATTTTGCAGTAACGTTTAAATGAAATTTGCATTTTTTATACAATTGTTATTCTATTGATTAAAAAATAGTATTTGTTCGTTGCTTTCTGATTCTTGTTATCAGAACTATTTAAATATTAAACCTTATATGAAATGGAGCCAGCAGCATTTTTACGCTGGCTCCATAAAAAAAATTCAATTATTTTTTTTAACCATTTTAAATGATTTTGAGTAATTTATACAATCTTGATTTCAATGAAGATTCCATTGACAATTGGCTTGAAGACAATGATTTTATTGTCTCTACTTTTCTTCCAAGTATATCAAAAATGGAAACACGAAATGGTTGATCTGAATTTACAGCTCCCCCCTTTAAATTCGTTAACAAATAGGATTTGGATAAATCATAATTGAATTGTCACATGATTGGTTCGATTCAGTCGCCAGGCTTACAGCTTCTTTCCAGTAATTATAAAATTATCAAACATTATAGCATTAGAACTCACCGTATTAGGGTTTATTCTAAGGCTTATTGTTTTATAATTTCCTGAAGGCAAAGCAAGCAATTTTGCTTCTTTAGACCACCCTCCACCACTAGCAACTGTAGGTAGAGTTACCCAAGAAGCACCGCCATCAACACTTGCTTCAATTTTTGGTGCTACAGCATCTCCTGCATCTTCAACAACAAATTCATAAGACAGGTTTAAATTTGTAAAACCAACCACATTGATATTAGGTATGGTAACAGCAGCACCTTTAGATTCTATTTTCAAATTATATTGCTCACCCCACCCCTGACGCAAATTTACATTGGCATCGCCAGCAGTTTTTAGATCTATCCCACCACTCCATGTTCCTGCCTTTGTAGATGGTTTAAATGTATGCATTTGACCATCACCAAGGATGGCAACATTTGATTCGAAATTTTCGGCATACAGAGTTTCCTGTGCATTGGCTAACATCCCTGTTAGTAGAGCAAAAAATAATAGTGTGATTTTTTTCATGTTAATTTGTTTTTTAAGTTTATAAAAATATTGATTTGAATTAAGTAGTTAATTTGAGGATTACCGCAGCCCGTTTCACCACCTTCAGCCTCCATTGTATTACCGATATTCCACCCTAAATGCATTTTCGCAGTACAGCAGCACTGCTGTGATTATTACTACTTGTAATTGATATGGAAGTAATCAAAGTCTGCATAACCTCCAATGTTTTTAGTCGCATAATTAAACAAAGCAAAACGATAGCCCATGAAATGTGGGATGCTATATTTCATCTTCAAAGGTCGCCCTATTGGTTTCCAAACTTTTCCATCAAGACTGTAAAAGAAACTAGCTTCATCTTTCCCATTAAGAGCGTAAAGGTTATTAGCTTCATCGTTCATGCCGGTAAAATCGCAATCGATCCTGAAGTAAATTTGGTCTTGATCCAATGGAATTCGCTTTACTTCGACAGGCTTATCATTATCAGTAGTGATCATTATTATCGACTTTTGACCAGCGTCAATTTTAACGCCCACTGATCCATACTCTTTTTGGAAAGCTGAGAATCCGGCAAAATCGCCGTCTTTCATTTTGGAAACATCAAGGGCAACAGAAGCCGAGCTGGTTGGACCAATAGTGCGTTGTGTAAGTGTGTTTCTGGCCTGAAGAAAACCAGTGTCGATTCTTCCTGTTTTGAGGCGCAGGAATCCTTTTCTTTCAGTTACAGACCACAGCGCATTATCCGGATTATGATTCCATTGCCATACTAAAGGAAGTGCTGCTTCTCCTTTCTTTCGGTTGAATTCATCAGAAGCGACCAAATTCGGAATCAAACCTTTACCGGCCGGCAGGTCTAGATGTTCCGGGACTTTACCATTTTCTGCTAATACAGGCCAGCCTTCTTCCCACTTGACAGGAACGAGATAAGGAACGCGGCCAACAGCAGCAAAATCGCGGAAAAGATAAGAGAACCAACGTCCATCGGGAGTGTCGACAAGTCCGCCTTGAGCAATTCCTCTATCCTGTAAACCAACTTTCCCTTCCCAAGGTCCGTTGATATTATCTGCCCTATGGATAATTACAGTTCGCATTCCACCGCGCGGCGCGCAAATATTAAATAAATAATATTTGCCTTTTACTTTAAATAATTGAGATCCTTCTGCGCTAAGGCCTACTTCTTTTCCTGTTGGTGCGCTGGCGCTCTCGATGAGAACCCTCTCCGTAACGCCTGGTTTAACTCCTTTTAGATCCTCATTTAATTCAACAATTTTTAGTCTTTCCGCGTCATAAATTAAATATACCTTGCCATCATCATCAAAAAACAAGGAATTGTCATGATACGCTGGCTTAAAAGAAATTCGTTCCCAATTTCCTTTTTCTATATCTTTTGTTTTAAAAATATAGGTTTCACCGGTGGTGTATGCAAAAGTGGTTACATAATATATCCCCTTGTGATAGCGCAAACTACTTGCCCAGGAACCCTTGCTGTATGCGTTTTGACCGTCTGTCAAATTTAGCGCCGGCAGATCTGCCAAAGTATCATAGGCATAGTTGATAATTTTCCAATTGACAAGATCTGTCGATTTCATAATGGGCACGCCCGGGTTCATATGCATCGTTGTGCTACTCATGTAATAGCTATCGCCTACACGTACCATTGATATGTCGGGTACATCTGCATAAATAATCGGATTAGTGGCTTTTTGTGCGTATAAACACGGTACTTTAAGTGTGATAATTAAGGCCGTCATCCATAACCTATAAATCGTATTTTTCATATTCACATTTATTTTTTTCATTCTTATCTGATTATAATTAGCATCAATAAACCAGCAACCGGAATTAATAAATGAATTTCCATTCATCAAACAAAAAACCCTCTCCATTAAATACAAAATAGATATTCCCTACTCCTTTATCTATTTTCAGTTCTATTTTCTTTGAGCGCGTAGTCCATTCCTTTACATCACATATAAGGGAAACAAGAGGCTTACCTTTAAGATTATTTACATAAACATCAATTTTACCTTTTCCTTTCACCCTGGCTTCGAATTTGGCAGGAATCTGTTTGCTAAAATCGGCTCCACGAACCATGAGACATTGTTTATCTGCTTTTCCTTTGGCAACCATATTGCCCGGATTACCATCCGCTTCGAACTGAACCTGCCCCGAAGTACCTGCAGTGGTCTCTGCTTGCTGAAGAACGAATGGATTTAAGGGGTTAAGTTGTGACGGACCTTTAAAAGTTGCGTTGACCATGGGGATATTCACATTCTTTTCATCCACCTGTATTGGTTCGAAACCCACATTACGAAAACCACCCTTAGTGCCAAAATAATCCTGTAAATACATGGCATGGTAAGTAATATAATATTTCTCTTTAAACCTGAACAAGTGGGTGTGATTGTTTGTAAAAGGCCCCACGTTAACCTCGCCGGTATTCTTAAAGTAATTATCGCGATACTTCCAACTATCCTGATTTAAGGGTGTTTTACTCGTCATATAAGATATGTTGCATGCGGTTGGTTTATTAATATTGCTATAAGGCCATTCAGTACGTTCATCCCAACTCGTACAATAGCTATAAACCCAGGTTCCATTGATAAAGTTAAGGTCGCTGGCCTCATTAAAATAAGGAGCGGGTATCTTAGCAACATCACTAGCCAAACTGATCATATCTGCCCCTAATTTGACAATTCTGGCATTATCCGGCATATATTTCGTTTTAGGCGTTCCGGCTCCAAAAGTCAGCCAGCCTGTACCTTGGTCGTCAATAAGAACTCCGGGATCGAATGGAGCATCTACATCCACACCGGGAACAGAACGGTCAACTATGTTCTTTCCTAACGGGTCGCTCCATGGGCCAACAGGAGAGGTGGAAGTAAGCACAGCTGAGCCACCACCGCCATTGGAGTAATACAAATAAAAGTGTGTTTTACCATCTGCTTCCAATCTGGATGTAATGGAAGGTGCCCAGGAATTTGTACTCCATGGTGCCAGCTTTGCTGTATTTATGAGGCCATGATAAGTCCAGTTGACCATGTCATCGGAAGACATCATGACCAGCGAACGGATATGCTCGTAACTATTTTTCCCATCCTTTCCTACCTTCTCATACTGTTGATGATCATTCGTAGCATACACATAAATTCTTCCATTGTATTCTACAGCTGTTGGGTCGGCCGTAAACATAAAATCTAATAAAGGATTGGCATTATTGGAGGTAAGTTTCGGCGAAACATTTGCGAATTTTTCTTCCAGTTTTTCACTAATCAATTTCGGCTTATCAGCATTCGTCTGAGCTACTGCATCTTCTTTACTTCCCAGAAAAGAGATGGCAAGGACCGCAGTGAACAACATTTTTTTTCTAAACATTTTTTTTTATTTTACCCAAAAAATGGATACTCGTTAAGGATTAATTTGAATTGACATACTATAATTGACACTATACTATTACTTAGACCCTGCAATAAGGGCATCATACATACCCTGGTCCTTTATCGCATTATTAGCTCTGTCTAACATAAAACCTGTCTCCCACCAGAATGGCAGAAGACCATTTGCTTTAGCCTGTTTGGTCATATAGGTTGCCCAGTACTCCACAGACTTGTTATGCATCTCCAGATCCTTAGGAACAAAATTGCCGTTGCTGGCAGTCCGCCTCCAGGATGCATATTCGCCCAGCACTACAGGGATACCTTTATCAACAAACTTCTGTTTCATCTTTTTGAATTCAGAATCAACCACTTCCTCTTCTCCAAAGGTGGCGTTACGTTCTGGTTCAATAGTAGAATGATTCCCTTTCCCCCAATAGTAAGCCATTTTGCCCCAACTTACATCTCCATCCGTTAGTATCGTAAATGTAGCAGGCGTGTAGTTATGCACCTCGACCATCAACTTGTTAGGAATCTTATCTGTTGGTAGCGTATTCATCAGATCATAAGTTTTATTAGGATCTGTGTGAGGCCCCTGCACAATCAGCACCCTGTAACTATTTCTGCCTCCGGTAGCACGCACTGCATTAATAAATGTCTGGTGGTAACTATTGAGTATGTCCATCTGCTCGGCATTATCCGCCGCAGGTTCATTCGCGCTGGCAAACATAAGGTGCTCATCAAAATCGCGCATAGTGGTAGCAATCTGTTCCCAAAGCGCCTTTTGCTTAGCGTCAACCGAATCTTTCTTTAGCTTATTAATATTATTTTCCAGCCAGCCATTATCCCAGTGAATATTCAGCATCACATAAATATCATTATCCACACACCATCCAACTACTTCTTTCACCCGGTTAAGCCAGGCAGGGTCAATTTTCGCTTTATCCGGATCGCTTAAATGAGTCCAATTCCAGTTACAAGGAATCCGTACAGCATTGAAACCTATTTGTTTTACAAATTTCACATACGATTCGGTAATTTTATTACCCGACACCCAGTCACCTTCGCCTGGGGACTCCATGGTATTGCCAAAATTTATTCCTACATGCATTTTTGCTGCCAGTTCCACGGCCGTACTGCTCATTCCAGTCATGTTTGGCGCTATGGATGATGTGTTATAATTTGGGTATATGAAGGGGATCTGAGAAACGACCACCCTTCTTGCCTGGCCGTTGGAAGAACTTATTAATAAAACAGCAGAGCGGGATACCGCTGTAGTATTTAGCGATAATGTTGTTAAATGAATAACAGTGCTGCCGCTGTTGCCTGATGTTGTACTTAATTGCAACCACGAATAAGCAGGATTGCTGATGCTCCAATCGGTATTACCTGAAACGGATATGTCCTCTGTTCCCCCTTCAGCCGTAAAAGTTATGGTGGATGCACTAACTGTTAATTGCGGATCCGGATTATTCGCTTTTTTACATGATAATAAAGATACAATTGTAATAAGAAATATAAATATTTTAAAAGGATACTTAATCTTCATTTTTTTCTTAATTATCTAATTAGTAAGAAATCCCCACGGCGTTATGTTGCCGTGGGGATTTAGTTTATTTAATTTTTACAACTCTCAAATTATCAACAGCGCCATAAAAGCTGCCTGCCGAAAGACCATAGTTATGTATATACATGATGCACGATGTATTTCCGGATTCACCAGTTAAATCCGCAATTTTGGTTAGTGAATCCCCCATACCTTGGCCAAGCTCAGGATGTGATGCACGGAACGATGTTAAAGGAATAGTTACTGTTACCCACCCTTTTGTACTGTACGGTACCGTGGTCGTAGCGTTTATTCGCCATGGCTCCCATCGGGCCACATAGCCGTCTACTCCACTTACAATATTAACCGTAGTACCTTTCCAGGTTTTCGGGATATTTACTTCAAATTTAAATGCCCAATGGCTAACCGTGTCGGCAATATTGGCTTTTGGCACCCATTGTATTGCATTCATGGGTATGTTAGTAGTCCAGGGCCATCCGTCCTCGCTGTTCACATCGACATCCAACACAAAATAGGTGCTTCGATTGCCATGGAAATTAGAATTATCTTTAGTTTCTTTACCAGCACCCCAGCCTTGCCAATTAAAATTACTATCCCAATTTGAGATGGAGCCTGTTACTACATCATTTACATGGTACACAGTAGTAGCTGTGCCAAACTGTGTAGTAACTGATACCGGTCCCCTTTGCGTTAGCGTTGGCAAAACGAAACCAACATGACTTCCATTACTGGATGATGCAAATGAAGTAATCGTGGTGCCTGCAAACGTTAGCTTTTGAATACCTTTAAGATAATTACCATAAACATAAACCGAATCACCCGGGTTGGCATTTTCATTTGAAATACCTGCTATGACCGGGGTCGCAATTATTTTATGATTCAACGTACCGCTTTTGGTGATTATTGATATCTGATCATCGGTCGTTGCAGCCGGCATCAAAAATCCAATAGAATTCCCGCTGGTGTCTAAGTTAAAAGATTGGATTGCGGTACCCCTATACGAAAAGCGTTGAACGAAAAATAGGCCTGAGCCATAAACATAAACAGAATCGCCTGGATTGGCATATAAATTGGAAATTCCCGAAAAGGTAGGTGCTGCCGGACCTAATTTAAAAGAAAACCTTGTGGAACCTGCTTTTGTCGTATACTCTACAATATAGAGTTTAGCAGTATCAATTTTTGAAAACTGCATGGCGGGTATTTGCACCACGGCACTATTAGGCGCAAATAAAGCGCTGTTAAAAGAAGCAGGAACACCATTGAAACTTATTTGTGTAGCATTCTGCAAATTATTTCCGGTTATTACAACATATTGCCAGTTTGGCGTAGCACTGTGCAAAACGGTATCATTAGGTGAGGCGGCATAACTCTTAATACTCGAAATGACTGGAGCAGAACTGCTTTCAGTCTCTTTTTTACACGCAGGTAATACAGCCGCTATCATTAAGAAAAGCAGCAAAGAGTACAAGGTCAGATATGATTTTATTTTCATAACAATATCTTTTATTTTTTTTAATTAATAATATGGTACCGGTGGTTCTGCCAATTTAGGGGCGGTGGTTAGCTCAGATGACGGAATTGGCAACGTAAATGAAGCGATAGTTGCCGGTAGCGCAGCCGGTGGAGCAATAGTATCCCTTGTTGCTATTTTCGTTACAGGATCATAAGTAAACGAAATCCGACCGTGGGTAGCATCCTGATCATTAAGAAGCTTCACAGCATTAGCCGGATCGTAATAAGAATACCTAACCAGGTCTATCCAGTATTGTCCTTCAAAAGCAAGTTCAACTCTTCTTTCAGTACGCAGTGCTGCAGGTGTCAGCACAGTCACCTTATTMAGGCCGGCCCTTTCCCGCACCTCATTGAAATAGTGTAACGCATCCGCATCGCTCGTAGTGCTATTGTTACCCAAAATGGCTTCGGCATATACCAAATACACATCGGCCAATCTAAGCATTGCATTGTGTTCGGGGGATGACCAAGAATCCATTGTTGGCAAGTTATTATCTTTTTCGTTGCCAACCATGTGTTTTTTCATGCCCGTACCTTTTGCCGTATAACCACCATCGGCGGCAATCAATTCGGGATAAAAATCTCCGTTGAGCATGATAGTGGCTTTACGCCTTACCGTATCCCTAGAAGAATACATCCGGTATAAATCGTAGCTTGGCGCCAAGGCCATCCATCCCCCTTGTTTTTGAGGAGTAATGATGTTATCTGGCGCAAATAATTGCTGTAGGGCGTTGCCAGTTCCATAACCCACACCACCGGCCCATTGAAGGGAAAATAATGCTTCTGGGTTATCGTTGTTTTGTACCTTAAAAAGATCATAATAACTAGGAAACAATTTCAAGCCGCTATTTTTACACACATTGCCAGCATACTTTTTAGCACTGTCAAGCAAGGCCTGGTCGCGGCTACCATTTTTGCCTACACCCGCCATCGTCAAATATGCCTTGCCCAGCATTCCCTGCGCCGACCAGGTAGTTACCCGGCCTTTTTCATCTGTCTTAGGAAGGTGTTGAGCTGCGTAAGTCAGGTCATTAGCAACGAATTTATAGACATCCGAAACAATGTTGCGATTACGCAGCGGATCTTTTATCAGCTTACTGTTATCTTCAATAATTGGCACTGCACCCCAATATATCCCCAAATGATAATAAGCCATGGCACGAATAAATTTTGCCTCAGCGATGGCAGCATTTTTGTCTACTTCCGAAATAGACGGATCAGCCTTCTCTTGTATGGCTTTAATAACCGTATTACATTGTGCTACAGTATTATATAACCCAATCCAACCCCTCGTCACAAGACCATTTTGGGCGGTAATGGTACGTGTAAAAAGCTGTACCAAATCGCCATTATATGGGAAGCTAGCGGTACCACTCAATACGTCGCCAAGTGGTATCCAGCACTCATTGCTCCATGCCCACCAGTGCGAACCGCCATAAAGGCTTGCCGTAGCCAATCGCACATCGGAAGTGGTTTTATAAAAATTGGTAGAACTTATCTGCGAATTGGACGGACGGTCCAAAAAACTCTTTTTACATCCGACAAGTGCTGCTACACATAGCAGGATGATGAAAATTTTGTTAATTAATTTCATAAATATATGTTTTTAATCGGTGATCGTTTTATTATTTCAAGGCTATGTTTGCACCAAAAGTAAATACCCTTGGTTGCGGATAATAACCGTCGTCCCAACCTGCCTGAAGTGGATCCCATGAACCAATTTCAGGATCCATGCCTTTATATTTTGTAATTACAAATACGTTGGATACATTGGCATACACCCTAATTGAACCCACCGATATTTTTGATAAAAGACTTTTTGGCAAGCGGTAACCTAAAGTGATATTTTTACACCTCAGGAATGAGCCATCCTCGATCATCAAACTGTTAGGACGAAGATTACCATTGGTATTGTCGTTTCTCAACCCAGCAATAGTTGTATTAGGGTTGGTAACATATACGTTGTTAACATCGGATGGAGAGCCGTTAGGATCTACCATAGCCAAGTTTGCATAATCTAACACCGATGTAAAAAAGGCAGCGTGATTTTGCGGATTGGTTTGCTGTATAGCCGTTTGATTGAATATCTTGGCACCATAACTGCCACTGAAGAAAATATTCAGATCTAAATTTTTGTAGTTAAATGTATTATTGATACCATATTGGAATTTGGGGATCGGGGAACCCAAAAAGGTTTGATCTTTTGAGTCGATAATACCGTCGCCATTCAAATCCTTGAACATACGGTCACCGTACCAGATACCACCTCCTGCTAGAGAGATCGGATAAGGGTTGCCGCTTGGGTCAGCAGGCCGGGCATGGTTTTTAAAATCTTCTGGAGTTGAGAAAATACCATCAAATACATAGCCATAAAATTCGCCGATGGGCCGCCCCACCGTCGTTTTTTGAATAATATCGTTAATCAAATAAGATTTCTTACTTAAGTTAGCATCAGCTCCACCTGCACCTAAGTAGGTCACTTTATTGTTATTCCGCGATACGGTAAAACCAGTTTTCCAACTGAAATTTTTACCATTAATATTGGTAGAATTGATTTGGATATCAAACCCTTTGTTGGTTATCGAGCCGACATTGGCAAAAGGCGCTTGCATGGCTCCAGGCCCATAGCCCGCTATAGCACCAGAGTATCCTGGAAGCGGCACCTGTAATAAAAGACCATTTGTTAAGCGGCTGTAAGCTTCTAATGTAAAACTTAAGCGCCCCTTTAAAAGCGTTCCGTCAAGCCCGGCACTGTAATAATTAGTTTTTTCCCACGTCACCTCCGCGTTTTCCAAATTGCTTTGAAACTGAGCTATACCTGATAGACCATTGGCTATTGTTTGAAGCTGGGTCACAAATGTATTGCCCGGTATGCCCTGGTTGTTAGTAATCCCGTAACCGAGTCTCAGCTTCAATTCATCTATAGCTTTTATATCTTTTAAAAACGCCTCGTTTTTAATTTTCCAGGCAAATCCACCTGAATAGGTAGTCACCCAACGGTTGTATGACGGAAAATTTGAAGAACCATCGCCACGTATATTTCCGGTGAGCAGATATTTATCATTCCATGAAAAATTGATACGGCCGAAATAAGATTCCTGTGCAGAGCCTCCCGTAGGGTCTGATAATGAATTGTAGCCGAAGTTTGTGGCCGTGGTAGCATCGCCACCACTAATCGCCTGCACATTATCTGAAGGGAAATTCCTTCGTGCACCGCCAAGATTTTGAAAAGTACTCTCTTGCGATTCATGACCCGCTAAAGCATCAAAATGAAATTTTTTGAAATTATAGTTGTAAGTTAGAAAATTGCGTATTACTGCATAAAAATTTTGACCGGCGCTAGAGGAACCAAAGTTAGGGCTTTCATTACCCTTGCCAAAACTATAAATTGGCGAATACCTATCTTCTGTATTAAAATCGAAATTACCGGATAGCTCATTTCGCAGCGATAACCCTTTAGCCAATTGTATTTCGGCATACACATTTCCGAATACTTGATTTCGCTTTCTTAAGTGTTTGATAATTTTTGCCAATGCCACCGGGTTGGCAACAGGTGCTACCCAACCGTTGGGATCGGTAATCCCTCCCCAGGAGCCGTCAGGGTTGCTTACCGGAACATCAGGACTAAGGCTTAGTGCAGTGGCAATTACATTACCGGAGGTTGAGTTTACTTTTTCATCAACATGCGACAACTGAAGGCTCGTCCCTATTTTTAGCCAATTAGTGGTTTTATTGTCTAAATTCAGCCTTACCGAGTATCTGCTAAAATCAGATCCAATGGCTATCCCTTCCTGGTTAAAATAGGAGGTTGACAGTAAATATTGGGTTCTGTCATCCCCACCGCTTACAGTAAGTGTGTGATTCATCTGCGGGGCTTTCCGGAATAATTCTTTTTGCCAGTCGGTGCCCTTACCTAAATATTGAGGATTGACAAATAGGGGTCTTTGATCAAATTCCCAGCCCGAGCTAGCGGACCGCGCATTAATGAGAGTAGCAAATTGTTGCAAATCAACTGTAGGGAGTCGCTTAAGTATTTCCTGGTAACCGGCATAGAAATCATAAGTTATCTGCGGTGCTCCGGCTTTCCCCCTTTTTGTAGTGATCACAACAACTCCATTGGTTGCCTGCGAACCGTATATGGCGGTTGCCGAAGCATCTTTCAATACATCTATGGATTCAATTTCGGCAGGATTGATGGCATTTAATGGATTAGAACCACTACCGGGATTGTTTACCGGTGGAATAATAATACCATCTATTACGTACAGTGGCGAATTAGAGCCACTTATTGACGACACGCCACGTATTTGGATAGACACCCCACCGCCGGGCTGGCCCGATACCTGTTGAACCACAACCCCGGCAACTTTGCCCTGCAGGGCCTGGTCAAAAGTAGTTGGCTGGGTTTGGCGTAAGTCGTCTCCCTTGATTGAGCTTATTGAACCTGTAACATCTTTTCTTGCTACCTTAGCATAACCAACAACAACTACTTCATTCAGATTTGTATTGTCGACACTTAATACCACATTAATGACATTGCCACTACCAACTACGATCTCCTGTTGTGTAAAACCCATCATCTTAAAAATGAGGACATCACCAGTATTTGCCCGTATCAAAAACCCTCCGCTTTCATTAGTAGATACGGCCGTATTTTTATGTTTAACCTGTACTGTAGCCCCCGGAATTGGGGCAGAATCACCTGCCGATACGATTTTCCCTATAATTTGCCGCTCCTGGGCATACCCCGTTAAATGCAGGAGCACGATTGAAGTTACCAACCATAAAAAAATTGGTAATTTCCTGATAGAAATTGTTTGATTCATATTTGATTTATTTTGGTTTATTTGGTTGTGGTTATTGCTAACCACTGGAATATTTTTTATGGAAAGAGTATGTTTGGTCCTTTCCCTTCTGGCAGAGCATTTAGCCCCCGATAAGAAAATTGCAGAACTAGAAAAACTTAGACATATTTTGCTCGGATTTATAATTAATAAATGATTTCAACATTTGCGAAAAGGTTGGTTTTATCAAATCTCCCTGCGATTTGATCGGTTTATTATTGGTTAGGTGAAAATCAAATATAGGCCGCAACCATGCCCAGGAATGCTTCAAATGATAAAGAGAAGAGCACTTATGTTAACCTAAAATAAACGTATTAGATCTGCCGATTTTGACAATAAATCGATAAAGCACTACAATTGGAGCACATTTTTATGATTAGTACCTTCCAGGTGTGATTAGAGAGATCACTTAAGTTTTTACGCGGTCTATATGAACAGCAAAGAGAGAGAGACTTCCGGTTTGAATTCAATTCTATATTGGAGCATAAATAAGTGTCCACAGAAAACTTCTCGACCAGTTCTACCAAACCTGAATTGGAAAGGAAATTATTTAATTTGATGATCTTAGTGCGTCGGATACTGACAGCATTGAACTCATAAATAGGGTTATGAGTTATCAGGTAATGAAAATGCCGGATCGGTGACTCAGGGTTACACAATCCGGCAAGATTTTAGATAGTGTCTATTTGTTATAATAAGGCGTAAAAAGCTGAAAGCTTTCAGCCCTGTCTCGCATGACCAAGGTATCTGCAAACACATGGGTAGATGCGCCTAATTTCACCTGATAGTCGAGATAAAGCACGTCCCTTTTTTTATCTCCCCACATATCGCCGTTTTTAACATACTTACCCTTTCCGGTAACGGTATAATTTACTGCTGCCGGATTTGTTAGGGTACTATTACCATTGTTATCAAATTTAAGCACCAGCTGAAAAGGAAGATCCAGATTGCCTTTGGCCTTACCTCTCAAAGAGATTAAAACTTCATCCATCGATTTGGTAGCGACACTTGATACGATTTGATCATATTCAACATATTTTTGATGATATACTACTGTTGTGTCCGGTGATTTTTCAATCCCTCTACGCAAATAAATTGCATCCCAGGGGTTTTTATATTTAACTGCAAACAGGATGTAATCTTTCGGTGGGGTCGACCAGTCTGTCCCGATCAGGCGGTTTCGGCCAGACCCACTAGCAGCTACCCCACTTAAAATAGAATCTGCATTCGCGACTTTCGTAATTTTTAAGGGGATGACGTAGGTTGTTTTAGCAGCCAGCGGGTCTGCAAAAAAAGCATCCGTTAACTGTATCTTTATTTCTCCCATCATTGATCCCGAAGGAATCGTAACGGTCATATCTGAAGGCAGCGAATAGTAATTCGATGGCATAGGCAACACCTGATCACCGGTTGCACTTTCCAGTGTCAGATTATTACAAAGTGAATTGTCAACGATTACATCCAGGGTGCGATCCTGCTTGTTGCTGTACACCCCACCCATTGTGGCATATATAATACATTGATGTGCGTTATCGAGCGTATTATCAGATACATAACTGGTCCCCAGTACAATCGTTCTTACCGGGTATTGATTTGCAAAATAAACCGTGGTAAATTTATAATCCGGGAATTCTACGTCACCGTTTCGACATGAAGTCAATAGTGAATATCCTATAAGTAATACAAAAATAATTTTTTTCATTGATTTATAATTTAGCTATCATTAAATATTACCAACCGGCATTTTGAATCAGACCCCATTTCTGCACTTCACTATCAGGTAATGGGCCAAAAAGCATGTAATCATTGTACAGTCTGGTTTCAACGGGGCTAACCACAGAGCTGCCATCAGGATTAATGGTTACACCTTTTGCAGGTTCGGTCAGGGATTCCTTCCATCGTCTCAAATCCCAAAAACGGAATCCTTCAAAACAAAGTTCCAGGCGTCTTTCATTATGGATGAGTTTTCTCATATCCTCGGTGCTCGATATAGAGGCGAGGAAATTGTCAGGTTGCGTAATTCCTGCTCTGCTACGAATGGCCTCTATAACCTCCCTGGCGGAATAATTATGTGAGCCTTTACCATCAGGACCCCAGGCTTCATTAGCCGCTTCGGCATAAGCTAAATACAGCTCAGTATATCGGATGTATGGCACATAATGCTTTTGCGTATTTGAATTTGCCGGATCGACACTCACATCTTCACGGAGCAATTTCCGCATATAATAACCAGTACGCGTTGATGTGGGAATGGCATTCAAACCATCATCGGTGCTCCCTTTTTTCGTATAAATAATGCTGCCTTTAGATCCTTCCTTACTACCGTTTACCACTACATACAAGCCCAGTCGGGGATCGCGACCCGCATTGGGATTACCAGGATTGTAACCGCTATTCGGATCATTTATCGGGTACCCATTGGCCATGGGGAAAGCATCAACCAGATTTTGTGTTGGATTGACACGACCATTTCCATATAGGGTTGGAGGATAATTGTCCTTCTCCAGACTGTTTGCATCACTCACATTTC
The DNA here is from genome assembly GCF_056395165.1 of Pedobacter sp. 10L46_2. Classification (NCBI taxonomy): domain Bacteria; kingdom Pseudomonadati; phylum Bacteroidota; class Sphingobacteriia; order Sphingobacteriales; family Sphingobacteriaceae; genus Pedobacter; species Pedobacter sp. 10L46_2. The sequence continues at coordinate 78,990 of NZ_JBFTIZ010000002.1, read as the reverse complement.
TCCGCCATAGCATCTCTCTGGGATTCAAGCCCGCAGAGAGTCCGTTTATTTCGCTTGCATTGCTGCCCGCATACCAGACATGACCATTTCCTGCAATACCCGATAACCCGCCATTCAAGTCGAGAACAGCGGCGGCGTCATCAGCAGCTTTTGTCCAGGTAACTGTTGTGCCTCCTTTAAATGCCGGACTGGCTGCCAGAAGGGAAGCTTTTGTGCGAATACCTTTTACGATTCGCGCGGTCATACGCTGACGGTTGTATGCACCAAATACACGATTGTAGTCGGCAATGGTAGTTTTACCCGCATATTTTGCAGGAACCTGGCTGGCTGAGGTAATGTTCTCAAAATCAAGCGGCAAGTATTGCTCCGCCAGGTCAAGATCCTTATAAATCTGTTGTATGCATTCTTCAAAAGTATTACGGGGCACCCTAAAATCAGACTTACTGTCTTGCGGGGCGGTAAGAATGGGCACACCTAATAAACTCCCCCCCACCCAGCCGGTATGGGCCTGTAACAGATTGTACATAAATAAGGCCCGCAGTCCATATGCCTCTCCTTTTGTCCGGTCATTAAACATTTCTTTGGTATACTGGCCGGTAGTAGCCCAGGTCACCTTGTCTGTTTCCGACAATATTAAATTGAGGTATTGAATAGCGGCAAATGACGAGGTCCATTGTTCCATCGGATTACTTAATGAAGACCATTTTCCCGTAGCCATTAGCCGATAGGTATTGCTGGGATCATTAGAGACCGCATCATCGGTTGCTACCTCAGTGAAAGCATAATTTCCTCCGGGTAGCCTGACATAACCATTAAGCAGCAGACCCTCTGCAAAAGCAGCGTCATTGTATATCTCGCTAAGATCACGGATATTTTCATCGGCAGGGGACAAAATTTTCTTACACCCTGAAAAAAATATAACCGATATCAATATAAAAACCAATTTCCTTTTCATATAAATTTAATTTTTGATAATCAACTTTAAAAATCAGCTTTAATCCCAAGGTTGTAGAAGCGTGTTTGTGGAGTTGAACCGATGTTCAATTCCATTACCGCTCTGTCTTTGGCAATCGTTAGCAAATTGCTGCCACTGGCATAGATGTTTAACCCTTTTACGAAAGAATTTCTAAGTACTCTTCCTGGGAAGCGATAGCTTAACTGAACTTTGGAAAGATTAATCCGGTCAGTGCTGTAAGACCAGAAATCAGAAGTACGAAAGTTATTATCACTCCCAAGGGTCGACAACCGTGGGTAGGTTGCTGTGTTTTTTGTCTCCTCTGTCCAACTGTCCCGAACAACTGCAGAATACTTCGTGGCACCTGAAACCCAATAGTAGCTGTTATTTTTAATTGCAGTTCCACCAAAAGACCCTGTTGCCAAAACAAAAAGTGTAAAATCTTTAAATTGGGCAGTAACATTCAAGCCACCTGTGAAAGGATTGCTCCACCTGCCAATCATCACCTCGTCTCTGTCATCAATTACGTCGTCCTGGTTCTGATCTTTATATTTAATGTCTCCGGGCCTGGTTACGCCAAACTTTTGTGAGGCATGGCCAGCAATATCGTTCTGGTTGGCAAACAGACCTTCACTTACTAAACCAAATATGGCATCTGTTGGTTTACCAGCCCTGTTTCTGTACAGATCTGCGTATAACTCATCCCGCTTGAGGGCTTTTGTCGTTACGTAAGTACCCGCTATGCCCAGGGTCAGTTTAAGATCTCCTAATTTTTCATGAATATTGAGGTGGATGTCTGCTCCTTTATAGCTATTCGCAGCAAAATTTGTATAGGGCACAAAAGAGGTCGCCGGAAAGGACGTTAAAAAGTAGCTCGGAAACAACGAGTAACTCTGTACAGGGATTCCGTCTTTTTTAATTAAAAACATGCTCGCGCTGAAATCCAGTTTGTTGTTGAATAAAATGCCTTCGATCCCCAGATTGACCTCTTTTCTCCTGGCATAGGACAGGTTTAAATTCTCACCACGTGAAATTGTGGTTGCCTGATTGACATAGGTTCCATCCGCCCAGGAGAAAAAAGCCGTTGAAGAATAAACAGCGTTATATAAGTAGTAATTTCTAATATCGAAGTCCAGATCAGTATGGATGATACCTGCAGATGCAGTCAACTTTAACCGGTCAACCACCTCTGAGTTTTTCAGAAAACCTTCTTCGCTTAACAGCCATCCTAAGTTCACTGTAGGGGAAAAAGCTACACGTTTATTGGTGGCTAACTTGGTCGAATTGACAACAGCTCCGCTGAAGTCGGCATAGTATTTATGATCATAGTTATAAGAAAATTGTATCCCAAGATTACTGTTTGTCCGGTATTGATAATCACCTGTCATACRGCGCTGAAGACCGGATGCAACTAAAATAGCAGATAGGTTATGCTTCTCTTTAAATGTGTTTTTATAATCCACATGAAAATTGAAATCGATCAGCTGATCACTCAATGTATTGGTTAAGTTCTGCGTTCCGGTTTTACTGTCTTTGTTAAACAAGGTCAGTTGAGTTATCGAATCGGCAATATTGCTCCAGGTTGGAACATACACGGCATAGGTGTTGTTGACGGATTGATTATAGGTATTCGAATAATCAATACTTACCTGGCCATGAAAAGATAGTCCTTTCAATACACTTTTGAGGTCAACATCTATCCCACTGGTGTATTGAAACTGCCGGCTTGTAAAAATGTTATAACCTGCAGCGTAAGCATCAGCTATTGGATTGGTCAGGTATTGCTGGGTACCGCCCAGCAGATATTTACCATCTATAATGTTGCGGCTGCCGGCTACCAGGTTTTGAGCAGCCTGAGCATTTCCTTCAATTAAGCTGATCGGGATCAACGGAGCAAAACGCTGAGGCTGAACAACAGCAGCCTGTCCCCAATAATCTCCTAATGCAGTTCTATTGTTCGCAAACACCGTAGACACATTTATATAGGTGCTAATGGCATTGTTCAACTTCAGGTCTATATTGCCACGTATGTTAAAACGTGAATTTTGCTCATTCTTGCCTTCTCCAAAATTGAGTAATGAATTTTGACTTTGGAAACCAGCGAGCGCATAAAAACGTGCCCGATCATTACCCCCAGAAAACTCCCCGTTACCGGAATAGGTATTGTACACTTTTCGCAGATAATCTGAGGAGTAATAATCCACATCAGGATAGCGGTACAGATTAGCACCTGAAGCAGCATAATTTTTTATTGTAGCATCGTCATACATGGGTGCCAGACCATCATTTTTAGACGCCTGATTGTAATAAGTCATGTATTCAGCCGACCCTAAATATTCAGGATAGGATTTCGGCACGTTGATGCCGCCATTCACACGTATGCTAGATTGACGATGTCTTGCCTTACCGCGCTTACTGGTTATTAATATTACGCCATTAGCTGCACGACTCCCATATAGGACCACGGCGTTAGCTCCCTTTAGAAAAGAGATTTGCTCAATTTCGTTGGTCGTGATATCGTTCAGGGAACGAGGCACCCCGTCTATTAATACCAGGGCCGCTCCTAAATTCCAAAGATTACTGCCACCTATAAATGCCTCTGTACCCTCCAATGGATAAGTCCCATAATGCTTTTCCAGGTAAGAGGATGGGTTCAATACGGAAATCGCGCCGGCTAAATCTTTAAAACTTACGGTTCCGTAAGCTACATGAACTAAAGAATCGATGACGGAGGTGTCTGGTACTCTCTCTATAGTTTGACCTACAGCTCCGAATATAACCCCAAAGCACATCCCACATGAAACCAATACTATTTTTATGTATTTCATTATTTTTCCTTTTTAAGCTTTAAAAACTATGCTTTTAATAACCCGGATTCTGACCGAATGAGGGGTAAAGCGTTACATCGTTTATTTTCAGTGGTAACCAATAATTTTTATCTTCAAACTTGCGTGTTAGCAGTATCGTCTCCTTTATATTAATTGGCTTCCCGTTGGGACCGCGATCAAAATCAATAGAAGTCTTTTCTCTGTATTTAAGTTCTCCGGCAAGGAGCCAGCGGCGCAAATCATTGTAACGGATTTCCTCTTCAAAACCAAGCTCCATTGCACGTTCCCGAATGATTTCACTCATGAATTTCGAGTTGTCTGAAACATATTTCTGGGCAACATCTCCCGCATTGCTGCGCCTTCTTATTTTATTGAAGGCTTCCTCGGCAGTGATGTAATTTGGCCCATTGCTCTTGCCAGAGCCATACCCCTGCAAAACTGCTTCTGCATACATAAGGTACACATCGGCCAGGCGCATGTATGACAAGTGCATATAATTGTTAGGGAAATTATCTACACTATTTGCGGTCATAGGGGTCAATTTACGCAGTAAATAACCCGTCCGGCTGGTTGAGGAACTGTTGCGGCTGTGTCCGGTGTTCGATAGGTTGGCGTACCGGTATTTTTCTTTATCTGCCGGAGCAGATCCCTTAATAATCTGATCGCCATCGATTACGATATCATTGTAGAAACGCGGATCCCTGTTGGTCCATGGATCTGCAGGATTGAAACCAGATTCAGGATCATCGATCGGAAGCCCGTTGGCCATCCCATAATTTTCCACAAAACGGGCATTGGGCGATGAATATCCTCCGCCAATATTCCCCTCAACAAACACAGAACTCGGACCCCAGGGACATCCGGCAAACCAGGCACTATAAACCGGGTTTTGGAAGATCGCTTCAGGAAATCCGGGGATAAAACTCCCACCGTTGGAATAGAAAAGTGTACTGTATTTAGAAAAATCGACCAGCTTAACCCAGGTCTCCTGATTGTCGACCATTTTTAGCAGCTCTGCAAATGCCTCAGCTGCCTTCTTGCAATAGTCAGCATTGAACGATGCCGCACCTGTCGATGCTTTGTTCATCAATGGGCTGCCTGCATATAAGTAATTTTTGCCTAAATAACCCAATGCAGTTATTTTAGTAACCCGCAGCTGATTTTTCCCTAAGGTAATCTTACCCGCATCTGTTTTATCCCAGTTCACTGGCAATAATTCAGCTGCTTCCTTAAAATCCTTTGCAGCAAGCTCAGCCGTTTCCTGATAATTCAAGCGGGGCAATTCCAATTTTGAGCTGGCAGACAACACTTCATTAACATAGGGAAGCCCACCCCAGTAAGTCATCAGTTCAAAATGGAACCAACCACGAAAAAACAACAACTGTCCTTTGATCAGGTCCTTCTCTTCCTGTGTCCCGTTGAGCTTATCGAGATTGGCCAGTCCTAAATTGGCCTTATGTATACCGTACCAGGCGTTTGGCCATAAGCCTTTTCCAAATCCACTGCCCTGATCGGAGTTGTAACTACCTGCATCCAGCCAGGAAATCCATTCGGCAGTTGTCCAGGACCAGGAATCTCCATTATCAAACTGTTCATTTAACCAGGTTACGCCAGTCTTATGTACGATTTCGTCCCCCAGAATCCAGTTGGCAGCCCAGGTCTTACTGGTAAACTCCGGCACACAGCTGTAAAGCTCCTCAGTGAAGCCCTGAAAATTATTAAAATTAATAAAAGCATCTGTTGGCGAAATATCAGCATCAGGTGCTTTATCCAGATATTTTTTACAAGAAACTAGTCCTACTATCGCAAGAAAGACAAAAAACTTAAAAAATAGATTTGTGTACTTTTTCATATTTACAGTAGTTAAAAAGTTATGTTACAACCAAAATTTATACGTCTAACAGTGGGGTAAGCCGTAGATGCCCCATTGTCAACTTCGCGATCATCAGGCATTTTAGTCCATAACCATAGGTTATTGCCATTCACATAAACCCGCAAGGCACTGAGGCCGATCCTTTTTAGCTGGGAAGATTTGAAGGTGTAAGCGACTTCCGCAGTTTTCAGTCTGACATAGGATCCATCATACAAATAGGTAGTTCCATAATATGGCATTTGAGAAGCATACCTGGGCATGGTCACATCGGCATTTAAATTCTCCGGACTCCAGTAGGAACCTTGTTTATACACATTGTCGTAATGATCCTGTCCGGAGAAACTTACCAATTGCAGGGAACGATTCGCATTGCTCACGCCATAGAACTGAACGAAAGTGCTAAACCCCTTCCATTCAAACCCTAAGGTTGCATTATAACTGTTCTGAGGCCGCTGAGGATATCCGTAAGGGACAATATCCTCATTATCAATGATGCCGTCCCCATTATAGTCAACCATCTTAAGGTCGCCCACCAGTTTCTGGTTGTTGTTGGTATTGAGCTGGACAGTACCATAAATCTGGTCCCATGTATTGGCATATCCATTACTTAAATAGGAATAGGTCTGGCCAATTTGTTTATCTGCTCTTTTTAAATAATCATCCTTCAATTGTGGATCATCCGCTTCAATAATCTTGTCTTTAGCATGCGTCATACTAAAATTACCCCACAAACGTATCCCATTGTTCAATACTTTATTAGCGCGTACCTCGATCTCATAACCTTTATTTCGTACAATGCCCAAATTAGCCGTAGGTGGTCGGACGCCAAAATAAGAAGGTACAGAACGGCTTGTACCATCCAATAGAATACCGGTACGATAGTCGCTAAAGACATCCACACTCCCGGATAAAAAATCATCAAATAAGGAATATTCGATCCCATAATTGGTCTTTGTTACCTTCTCCCAATGAATATCCGGATTACCAACGCTCGTTTGTGCTTCGCGCCACCAGGTATAGGGGCTGTATTGATCACTCGATGACCCCAAAGGTGTATTACCTCCATAGGTCCATGTTGTGGCATAGAGCCAACGATTTGCAATGTTGTCATTACCCACCTGACCACGGGAAACACGAAGTTTTAAGGTATTAATGAAGGTCAGGTTTTTCATGAAATTTTCCTTGCTGACCATCCACCCCACTGCTGCCGAGGGAAAGAAGGCAAATCGGTAATTGGGGCCAAATTTCTCAGAACCGTTGTACGCGCCGTTGAATTCGGCAAAATACTTGAGCCCGTAATTATAGGTAACCCTGCTCACCCAGTCTTCACGAAAGTGTTCAAATTCACTGCCACCAGCATATTTGTCCCTGCTAAACAACCCCATTGCAGTGACCGCGTGGCTACCGAACGTCCTGTCATAATCCACAACTGCCTGGTAGAATACTTTACGAAATGTTGAAGCATTCTGAACTGCGTCGGTATTAACGCTCCAACGAGAGGGTATCCAATCGAATTGATTTGTCCCTAAGTATTGGCTTAGGGTGACTTCGCCTGTGACCGGGTTAATGTATTGTTGTTGAATGGTACCATTGTCATAAATACCTCCTTGGGATATAAATGAATTATCAAAAGAGAAAGTCCCTTTCGCTGACAGACCTGTTAAGACCATACCTAAATCCTGCTTTAAGGTAAAGTCCGTATTAATCCGTGTAGTGGTGGTTTTACGGACACCATTATTTGCCATGGTTGCCAGTGAGTTTACCGTAGACACCTGTTCCTGCGGATAGTATCCCCAGCCCCCGTTGGTATACTTAGGATAATAAATATTTGGCGCATTGCTGTATATACTTTGCCAAATCCGGTATTCCCAGCTGTCTTGTCCCCAGGCGTCTTGTTTCACCCCATAGGAGCCTGCGAGATTCGTGGTCAGGACAGTAGTCTTAGTTAAATTAAAATCCAGGTTACTACGGACATTGATGCGGTTAAATCCATATCCGGGTTCATATGATTTTCCATTGTCTAGTTTTTTAATGATATCGCCTTCTTTCAAAAAATCTATCGCTGTAAAATATTTCACGAAAGCCGTACCGCCGGACACATTTGCACTTCCATTGTAAGACATCACAGAATTCTTGATCAGTTCCTCTCCCCAATCCACATTCGGGTAGCGCTCTGCTTCTGCCTGGTTGCTGGGGTTACGATATTTCGCTAACTCAGCAGAGGGTACATACTTACTCCATGAAGACGCGGAAAGACCTAATTCATGCTCAATGGCCAGGTTCCGGATCTTTATGGCATCATATGAATCATATTTGCTGGCCAGCAAAGAAGGTATTTTCATTGTGGCATTGCCAGTAAAACGGATATCTGCCCTGCCTTCTTTTCCGCGTTTGGTAGTAATCAGGATTACCCCATTTGCGCCCTTTACCCCAAATACCGCTGTCGCAGATGCATCTTTCAAAACTGAAATACTTTCCACAGAACCCACATCGACGCTGTTCATAGACCGCTCAATTCCATCCACTAAAACCAGTGGGTCACTGTTATTCCAAGTACTCTGACCGCGGATGAAAATCTTTGGATCTTCAGCACCTGGCGTTCCTTGCGTTGCCACTGTAATGACACCAGGCAAGTTCCCAGTCAATGCTGCGCCAAGGCTCGAAACCCCACCTGCCCGCTCCAATACTTCTCCTTTTACCTGTGTAATTGCCCCAACTACACTCTCTTTTTTCTGTTTTCCATAGCCCACAACGATAACCTCATTTAATGCCTTGTTATCGTCTCTTAATAAAATCGTCACATTATTCTTACCTGTAACGTTGACCTCTTGAGTCTCCATACCAACATAAGCCACCATAAGGGTTGTCATTCCGTCGCCCAGCTCGATCGTAAAATGCCCATCCGAATTTGTTAATGCTCTTGTATTTGTACCTTTGACCGTAATTGTTACACCAATAAGCGGTGTTTTTTGTAAGTCGACAACAGTGCCTTTGATTATTCGTCTTTGTTGTGCGTTGACGGCATTGGTCAGCAGAAAAAAAACAAATATTGAAAAGCAAACTTTTTGTAATAGTGCTTGTCTGAAAAATTTGATAAGACAGCCATGATTACACACTTTTGTGTATTTTTCCATTATTTAAAATCATTTAAGAGGATTTAATTTTGATAATTACGTCTTCCATACGCCATATGGAGTCTTAGTAGTAGATTTTTTTTTCCATCATACATTTGGTTTGTTTATTGGTTACTTTAAAAAATTAAAGCGGTTGGTCTGGGTATAGCATGTCCACTCCAGTCAACTGCGTTGGTGGTTTCATCTGGATTGGCTTGGTTAGTCAATGTACTTTTACTCATTGACATCGCCGCTCCTCAACAAGATTCAATAGACCTAAACCGCTGCTGTATTTCCTGCAACACACCTACCACGAAAATCTCATGATAAGCGATCAGGTTCAGCGGCACTGGTTCAGAACCTTCGTCAATCGAAAAGAATTAAAGAAAAATAAAGATGCCTGTTCATGGGTTTGTTGGTTTAATCCCGCGGCTCTTTGGAACGCGCGGATGGATTTATATTTAGTTAACCTAAATTAAGCGCGCATCATTTTTTAGGCTGGTACAATTGTTTAAATTTATATGCAGGATGTTCAAAACGACAAAAACACGGTCTAAACGACCAAAAACAGCGATATCAACCATAATCCGGCGTAAATATTTAGAAAGAATAAATCTCATAATACATATTTACCACATTAAAATTCATCCCTCCTCGATTAGGCGGACATCTAAAGGTCTGGGAAAGTAAAAGAATTGATTACCAGATTAGTTTGCCGGAGCTGGTTGATCTGAAATATGAAAGTAATCAAAGTCGGCATACCCACCTGTCTGTTTTTCGGCATAATTAAACAGCGCAAACCGGTATCCCATAAAGTGCGGGATGGTATAAGCCATTTTTAATGAGCTTCCGATTTTCTTCCAATGCTTTCCATCAAGGCTATACCTAAAGCTGGCAAGGTCTCTCCTTTGGCTAAAATCACAATGTACGCTAAAATAGATGGTGTTTTGCTTGAGCGGAATCCGTTCATTTTCGATAGGCTCGCCGGTTCCAGCATCTATGATCACAATATATTTATCACCTCCTTCTACCCTCACACCAATCAGTCCGTACTTTTTTTGCAACAAACCCAACCCAGCAAAATCACCATCCTTCAGCTTAGATACATCAAGCAAGGTCACTGCTGTGGAAAAAGGGCCAGTTGTGCGTTGCGTTAATGTATTTCTGGCTGACAAAAAATCATGATCCAATCGTCCATTGGTCAATCTCAAATGGCCTTTTCTCTTTCTCAGCGACCAAAGCCGCGCGTCAGGGTTATGGTTCCATTGCCAGACAAGGGGCAAATCAGCTTCACTGGGTTTTCGGTTAAATTCATCAGAGGCGACAATACCCGGAATCAAACCCTTATCCGCTGGTAAATCCAGGGTGTCCGGAACTTTTCCGTCTATGCCCAGGATTGGCCATTCATTTTGCCACTTAACAGGAACTAAATAAGGAATACGGCCCACCGCACCGAAATCACGAAAAAGGTAAGCATACCAATCGCCATTTGGCATATCAATAAGCCCACCCTGAGCCACACCCAAATCCTGCAGGCCAATTTTCCCCTCATAAGGACCGGTTATCTTATCTGCTCTATGGATCACTACCGTTCGCATACCACCTCTTGGCCAAGTAATGTTAAACAGATAGTATTTACCCTTAACCTTAAACAATTGCGATCCTTCAGCCGGCAATCCAATCTTTTCCCCAGAAGGAAGACTGGCATTTTCTATAATAATACGTTCAGGAACAGCAGGATCAGGACCTGATAAATCAGGCTTCATTTCAACTAACCTGATCTTTCCTCCGCCATAAACCATATAAACTTTGCCGTCGTCATCAAAAAACAGGGAATGATCATGAAATCCTGGCTTAAAAGCCTTTACTTTCCAGGGACCTTTTTCTACATCCTTTGTACTATAGATATACGTTTTTCCGGTAGTCTGGGCAAATGTACTTACGTAGAAAACCCCATTATGATAACGCATACTGCTTGCCCAGGTTCCCTGACCGTAAGCCTGCTTACCGTTTTTTAGGTTGAGTTCATCTACGTCCGCGAGTGTATCATAGACATAATTTACAATACTCCAGTTTATCAAATCGCTGGACTTCATAATCGGAACGCCGGGGCTCATGTGCATTGTGGTGCTACTCATGTAGTATAAATCTCCTACACGCACCATAGACATATCGGGTACATCTGCAAAAATAATGGGATTTTGTGCCTTTAGCTGTTGAGCAAATACCGAGTGAAATAAACAATTTAATGTAGTTAAGATCACAAAGGCAATTATATTTCTCATCTTGTCAGGGTTATGTGTTTGGTAATTTTATACTAGAAAGAAGCGGTATCTACCGGTTTAAAAAGCATTTGAGAAAACATATACAATCCATTTTTCCAAACCTTAAAATCATGAAAGCCCGGTTCAATAAAATAGATGTGAGGTACTTGATTTTGGATAAGATAATCGTGGGTACGCTTACTGTAAATGATTAGATTATCACTTGCTCCGCAGGATATAAATAACAGTTTAAGCATTTCTTTTGCTTTGGCAGGATCAGGCACCAGGTCCTGAGGGACTCTGGTATTTGGTGCTGAGGAAAAACCACCAACCCATGCAAATTTTTGAAGATTCCCTAACCCAAAATTTAACGATTGCCCTCCGCCCATGGATAGTCCCGCAATTGCACGGTGCTCAGGGTCTTTATGTGTTCGGAACTTCTTTTCCACAAAGGGAATCAGATCGTTTAATAGATCTTTTTCGAAAGTTGAAAATGCATCAATCTTATCTTTGGACATGACGTTTCCAATTGCACGGTCATCTTTCATGGCGCGACCGTTAGGCATTACAACAATCATAGGCACTAATTTCCCTGCTGCATAAAGGTTATCTAGTATGACCTGTGGCTTCCCTCCATTTAACCATTCCCTTTCATCTCCACCAATCCCGTGGAGTAAATACAAAACAGGATACTTCTTGTTCTTTGTATAACCCGGAGGGGTGTAGGCTATCGCCTTTCTAATGGTGCCTACAGTTTCAGAGTAATAACTGATCGTGTCTATTTTACCATGTGGTATGTCCACATTTACAACGTCAAAACCAGGAGAAGCTGGCTCGACAATTTGTTGTGAAGAAACAGGCATGCTGAACAAGAACAACATCCCGGCAAGTAACATCTGCCTTATACTTAAGTGTCTATTCCATTTAATCATAATTGTTTTTTTTAGCGGTTTATTTCCTATGAACTATTTTTAAATTACTATTTTTTGAACTGTCATCTAGTAATGACAGCATTTTGGTAGCGTAGCGTTTACCCAACTCTCTATATCCAGCGGCGTTAAAATGTAATTTATCCGCAGCAGCCGTACATCCTTTTGACGAGATGACATATGAATTTAAAATGGTCTGAGGCAATTTTCCAATCGTGGTATTCATACCCGCACAAATACCCCCCTGATCAGCATGCACCATTTCTCCGACGAGTAATGGTATTGAGTTTTCTTTGAGGTTCAAATCTCTCAGCAAATTATCATAAACAGCTTTAACTTTCTCTACCCATAATGTGTCACCCGTATTAGACTCGCCCTGATGTAACAGAATCCCCTTTATTACCCCTTGTTTTTGGGCAATTTCTGCCAACTCAACTAAACGCCCATAGGGATTCCCTCCATATTGATTGATCATTCCGATCATCCACCCTGGAGCAGTAGCGCTATAAGATTTGTACCCTTCCTTATCAAATAATTCAATTTTGCACCCACCAACTGCAACATTAATCACTCCCACTTTTATATTCTTGGGAAGATTAGAAACCATCGTTTTTCCAAAATAATCAGCTGGCGTTAAACCCGTATTGCACCTGCTTAAAGGGGGCATTGCGGTATACCAGTTTCCCTTCCTTCTGTTAAGATCAAGGCAGTCCACTGCTTGCAATACTTTGAAACGATTACTTATGCTTATTGTATCCTGAGCTTCGAATTTGGCATTCCCCTCCATATTAGATTGACCAAAACACAGATAAATATGAAAATCCTTATCTTGTGCGTAGCTTTTATTTAAACTTAGCAGAAACATAATCAAAAAGAGACCAGCTACCCAGTGCATATGAGCAAAGACACATGGTTAAGCGTACCATAAAACTATATCATGCAGGCTCTTTTACAGGGAAGTTTTGGACATTATTGTAGCAGAAATGTTATAGCAATAAAATTTATGGTAGAAATACGGGCTGCGTTAATAAACCGGGATCAAACAATTAAGGTTTACAAGGATTTAACTTCTCCAACCAAGCCAACATCCGCTTTTCGCTTTAAATGGATATATTCAGAGGGCTGCATATTAAATTTGGCTTTAAAAGACTTTGCAAAATAGTTTGGTGTAGCAAAACCCACCATATAGGCAATTTGGGAAACATTCAAATCACTTTTTTCGAGTAACACAGTGGCCTTGTCCAGCTTAACAGACCTGATGTATTCCACCGGAGATTGTCCGGTTAATTCCAAAATTTTGTGGTATAAGGATCCCCTGCTCATACCAACATGTTTGCTAAGGTCTTCAACAGAAAGTTTAGGATTATTCAGATTTTCTTCAATGTACAAGGCAACCTTATTCAATAACCTGTCGCTATGCGATTCTATGATCAATTCGGGTGCCTGAACCTTGATCTGCTTGGTATAAGTTTCTTTGAGTGTCTTATTCAGTGCCAGGAGATTCTTAATTTTAGCATTAAGAATTTCAAAATTAAATGGCTTGGTCAAGTAGTCATTAGCACCTGTTTTCAGCCCTCTGATCTGTTCTTCTTCGCCAGTTAAGGCTGTCAGCAATATGATCGGGATGTGATTGGTTCTTTTATCTGACTTAACTTTATAGCACAACTCAATTCCATTCATGTAAGGCATATTGATGTCACTTACGATAACCTGAGGATGATGTGCCAAAGCCTGTTGCCACCCTTCCTGTCCGTTACTGGCCTCATAGATCCTATAAAAGGGCTTTAAACCGTCTTTAAGATAAAATCTAAAATCCTCGTTGTCCTCTACCAATAAAATTGAAGGGATTTCGATACTGACTTGGATTTCTTGCTTAGCGCCGGTGGCTTCCTGCCCGTTTTCGGATCGCGTTGGGCCCGAAAAATCCAACTCCAGTTCATCGTCAGCCATCGTTGTTGAAAAAGGAAGGTTAATGATAAAACTGCTTCCAAGCCCAGGTTCACTTTCAACAACTATATTCCCGCCATGCATTTTAATAAATTCCTTGGCAATGGACAAGCCAATGCCACTTCCCTGATTCAAAATGGAGGCTGTGGTATCGATTTGAAAAAACCGTTCAAATATTCTTTCTTTATTTTCCCCAGAGATGCCAATACCCGTATCGGAAACCCTGATCATAAGACAAGATTCAGTGCCGATGAGCGGATCGTTTTTTTCTAATTCCACGGATATTGTACCACCAACCGGAGTAAATTTAAATGCATTAGACAGGAGATTGAATAATACACGTTCTATTTTATCCTGATCAAAAGAGGTATAAATACAATTGAAGCGGCTCTTAAATAAAAGCTGAATCTGCTTCCGTTCACTAAGGTCATTAAAGGGTTCCAAAACTTCTTTGATAAAGGAAACCATATCTCCATCAGAAAGGTTTAACCTTAATTCCTGGTCTTCCATTTTCCGGAAATCCAGAATTTGATTAACCAGATTGAGCAAGCGTCGGGTATTTCGTTTGATCATATTTAAAGGGTCGGCAATTTCAGCAGCTCTCTTTTCCGTCAACAGTTTGTCAATAGGCCCGATAATTAGCGACAGCGGGGTACGGAACTCATGACTCAAGTTGGTGAGAAATTTGATCTTCAGTTTATCTAATTCGCGTAAGCGTTCGGCCTCCTTGCGTTCCTGTTCAATTAGCTGCTCTGCTTTCATTTTTTCCTGAATCACCGCAAATTTCAGTTTGAGCTTTTGAATTCCCCTGTGCCTGATATAAAGAAGAGTGCCTACAGCCAAGCAGAAGTACAAAACATATGCATACACGGTGCGCCAGAATGGTGGCAGTACATGTATTTTTATTGCGGTTTCGCCAGCGTTCCAAAGCCCATCGTTATTACTGGCTTTTACATGAAAGACATATTCACCCGGATCAAGATTAGTATAAGAAGCAGATTTAGAAGTCCCCCCATCGACCCATTCATTGTCAAAACCCTCTAAGCGGTACAAATATCTGTTCTGCTCAGGCGCGGTGTAGTTTAAACTTACATAGCTAAGGGTAAAATTTTGCTTATAATCCAGATAAATATCCTTTACAACTGAAATATGCTCCCTAATCGGACCATCTGCTGAGGCTACAACTGAGGCATTGGCTACTTTCAGATCCGTAAAAAGGACTGACGGCACGTTTTTATTTTTCTTAAAATACTGGGGGTTAAAATAATTAAAGCCATCGGCACCTCCAAAATAAATATCCCCGTCAGAAGAAATGAAGCCTGCTCCCAATACAAAATTATTGTTCTGTACACCATTGTAAATGGTGTAGTTGGTGAATTTATTCGTTTTACGGTCAAAGCTGCTAATTCCTTTATTTGTGCTGACCCATATTCGTCCCTGCTTATCCTCCACTATTGCATAAACAGTTGCATTGTTCAATCCATCCTTTTCAGAGAAAGTGATAAATTGATTCTTACTACGATCAAATAAGCTCAGGCCACCGCTAAAAGTTCCAACCCAGATATTCCCCAGGCGATCTTTCATTACAGACAAAGTAAGGTCATTGGGAAGCTTACTATTTGCCTTATTATGAACAACAAATTTGTTGCTGTCAGGATTATATACGGCAATTCCAGAGCCATAAGAGCCAATCCAGATCTGGCCACTGTTATCTTCTTCAATAAACCTGATAAAGTTATTTCCGGGATAATCGTGCTCATTTATGGCTCTCGGATTATTACAATATTTCACCAGCACTTCGTGGTCGGCACCTATCACATTAACCCCCCCGCCGTTCGTGCCCACCCAGATTTTGCCTTTCTGATCTTCCTTAACACAAAATATATCATTTGAATTCAGTGCATCCGGACGATCATGATGGGTAATCTGCTGAAATTTTCCGGTTTTTAAATCCATGATCACCAGGCCACTTGCATAGGTTGCGAGATACAATTGCTTAGACCTGGTTATTTCCATGTTCATGATCGAAATATTGCTTAGGGTAGCCCCGTTTAACAAAGGAAAATTAAACCTTCTAAATAGTTCGGTTTTTCGATTGAACAAATTAAGTCCCCCACCATCTGTTCCAACAAAAATCTCGTCATTGTTATATTCAGCAAATGAAGTAACGATAGAAGCATTTAATCCCTTCAAATTGAAAATATTACTTTGTTTTAATTGAAAAAGATTAAGATTGGTATCGTATTTATTGACCCCTCCCCGGTATGGTCCCAGCCAGTAAATACCTTGATTGTCTATATAAATGCAATTTATTGACCTCCCGGTAAGGCTGTATATATCCCTGGAATCTGCATTGTACCTTTTAAAAATCCCAGTTTTGATATCGAGAATACTTAAACCATCATCCGTCCCAACCCAAAGCTGACCAGTACTGTTCGCCGCTAGACTCATCACAATATTATTGCTTAATGTATTTACATCCTTGCTGTTATGTCTGAAGTTTTTAAATCCTTTTCCGTCTGGTTGTAGACGGCTGAGGCCATTTTTTGTGGCAAACCATAAATTTCCGGTGGGATCTTCTGTAATCGACGACACATAGTTGTCACTTAGACTTGAAGAATCCGAAGTGTCGTTTTTAAAATATTTAAATGAGTTACTTTGTCTTTCGTATAAATAAAGTCCATTGTCAGATCCGATCCACATTCTGTGTTTACTGTCTTCATAAAGACAGTTGAGCACGATAGAAGGAACTGGTTGCCGGAGGCGGGGGTTGATCGCTAACTTCGTAACTTTTTTAGTCTTTGGATCAAGAACATCTAAACCACCATAACTAGCGACCCATACTTTCCCCTTATAATCGCTATAAATTGCACGTACATTGTCGTGACTCAGGCCTTCAGGTGTATTTGCTGGAAAAGTGATAAAGGAATTTTTCTTCCTGTCATATAAACTCAGGGAACCTCCGGAACTTCCGATCCATAGGTTTCCTGATTTGTCTTCATGCAATGCCCGGACATCATTTGCTTGTATTCCAGAGGAATCATCAGACTTATATTTGTAAACAATGAAGTTGGTCCCATCAAATTTATTCAATCCGTCCTCGGTCGCAAACCACATCAATCCGTATCGGTCTTTTAAAATTGCATTGACCATATTGGATGAGAGTCCATCTTTTGTTTTCAATGCAGTAAAGTTCACTTTTTGCCGTTGTGCATATCCTGCTGAGAATGTCAAAAGCAAAAAGAAGAAACAAAAACAAAATTTCTTAAAAATAGCCTGGTTCAACATGGTCTTTGGTTACCTAAATTTATTTAAATAAGTATACCAGACAGCATAAATTTGGATCCGCTCCAAATTAAATAACTGTTAAGCGCTATAATTCCGATTGATATTTATCCTTCAGCGGAAATGGTTACAAGTGGTATATTTGGTTTCGTTAACGAAAGTAACAACAATATAGACATCCAATGGCAACAAATGTCTTTTTTTTGGCTACAAAAGTTTAAAATAGTGCGCTGGAAATTGAATCATTTAAAGTTTATAACTTCAGCGTAGGCTTTTTTTCGTTGAAGTTTCTGATCAAATAATAAGGGATAGTTCTTCCTACCCTGTACCGGATAATAGTCAAGCCAACTGTACCGGTCTGAAACATTCCAGAACGTCACACTGGTAATGTGCTTCTTGTATTCCCTAAAGATTCGGAAAATTTTGGCGTACTGATCAGCTTGTTTTTGTTCCAGCTCTGGGGTCAAATACTCAGTTTCTCCCTCCCTTTTTTGTCTTTTATGTTTTTCCCATGGATAAATTGACATGTCGAGTTCTGTAAAATGGATTTGTAAACCTAAAGATGAATACAATTCAATTGCCTCACGCAATTCTTTTTCAGATGGCTCAAAAATTGACCAGTGGGCTTGCAACCCTACCCCATGAATAGGAACTTTTTGCGCAATCAGCTTTTTGAGCAGCCGATAAATTTTATCGCGTTTAACCGGTCGCTCTGTATTGTAGTCATTGTAAAAAAGTAAAGCATCCGGATCAGCAGCATGAGCATATTCAAATGCCTTTGTTATATATTCTTCACCACATATCTTATACCACAGGGAATTTCTGATAAACTCGTCATCAGCATCGCCTATTGCTTCATTGACAACATCCCATGCGTAAATCTTTCCCTTATATCTTTTCACCACTGTAGTGATGTGCTCTTTAAGGCGCTTAAGGAGCACATCCTTTGTAACAAGATGACCCTCTTTGTCCTTAAACATCCAATCGGCAACTTGCTCATGCCAGCATAAATTATGTCCGCGAATCTTTAGCCCGTGATTTTGAGCAAAGTTGACTATGGAATCTGCATCACGCCAGAAATAAAAATCCTCATGAGGATGTATGGCTTCCATTTTCATCGCATTCTCTGGGGTGATGCTGTTAAATTCTTGTAAAAGAAGTTTCGCTTCATCGCCCGATAGAGTTTTGCGGCTCACAGCAACACCGATAGGAAAGTAATCTTTGTAGTAATCCCTAAGTCCTTTAATAGTCAAAGGCTTTTGACCAAATGTCCCGCAACTTATCGAGACTCCCAGAATAAGGAGGACCAATGCCAGTGTCTCTGTCTTTAATTTATATATTTTCATGTGATTTAAAATAGGTGCCAATGGCTATTGAGGTCTCTCTGCGAGTTTTTGTAGTCTACCAGAAAACGGCTAATCATTTTCTGTCGATGGATGCTTAAATAAAGCCATAGTTGTTTTTATAAATCCATATTTAAGGTTCCTAATCAATTAGCTACTTTTTAAAGGTACTGTCATTCCCGCTATAGTCAAACCACTTATAGATGGCCTTATTGTCGGTGATTTGCCCATCAGCTGTAGCATACATACCATATAATACACCAACAAAGCCCTTTGCAACGGCCGTACTTAAATACTTACCGTCAATTTTATCGGCTAAGGGTTTCCATTCATTTTCTTTCAAAGCATACCAAAACGAGTAAACATCGCGTTCGGAATTCACTTTAAAATATGCAGTCTTTTGAAAAGACGGTAGGGCAACCTGCTTTAACAAATCCATTTTATCAGTGGTGGGATTACCTTTGAACAATTGAATTACATCTTTACCATTATCGTGGGATTTGCACATAAAGTAGAAGTGGTTTTCATTTTGAAAAATCACTATTCCAGCTTTTTCATTGGCCAGTTTAGTGGAAAAATTCATTTCGGTTGAGGCCGAACTTGACAAGTGTTGCTGTCTTCTTCCAATAAAAGCAGGATTTCCTTTTTCTAAAATTGTCTGAGGAAGCAGCTTAATCGTAAGTGCATTTTTATTTTCTTTAAAATTATACCATGAGGGATTGTGTGTTCGTAAAAATAAAAACTCGGTATTAAGGGTATCTTTAAATGGAACTCTAAAGTTAAAGTTTCCGGTAACCGGCAATTGATTGTTTTGCTTATCTTCTTTCCAGTTCACTTTATATTCATATTGCACTTCTTCATGGTCTGGATTTATAATTGGCCAATCGGCTATCCATTTTACAGGGGCTATAAACGTTTCCCGGCCAGTATTATAAAAGTCTCCTTCATAGGGACGCACGCCTAAAAAAACAGCGTAGGTATTCCCATCTGGTCCTTCTACCAAATCTGCATGACCAACTGATGATATAGGATTTTTCCGCTTAGGATCCAGATGCCTTTGAGTCAAAATAGGATTCTTTTCATAGGGTATGAAAGGACCCCGGACATCTTTACTCCTGAAAATTACCTCTGAATGGTTCACACTGGTTCCGCCTTCCGCAGCCATTAAATAATAGTATCCGTTTCTTTTGTAGATGTGGGGGGCTTCGATCCAAACTGGTTTTTTACTGATGTCAACGCCACCATTTACCAAGATTCTTTCACTTCCCAGGGGTTTCAAAGTAGCAAGATCCAGTTCGTAGATCTTCACCGTTCTGTGCCCGCTGTACAATGACTTATATTCAGGGGGATCGCTGTTGTATATGATAAAGACCTTGTCATCTTCAAAATATAAAGAAGGGTCAATCCCCCTCACCTCTTTAAGGTAAATTGGGTCACTCCAGGGCCCCGCTGGGTTTTTAGCTGTGATTATAAAATTGCCTCCCTTATCAATATTGGTACAGGTAATATAAAAGATCCCTTTATAATAATTTATTGCTGGTGCAAACAAACCTCTGGAAACCTGCTGACCCATAAAATCCATTTGTGACGGCCGATCGATTGCGCTGGTAATTTGCTTCCAGCTTTTAAGATCCTTACTATGAAATACCGGAATCCCTGGAAAATAAACAAAAGTCGAGGTGACCATATAATAATCCGTTCCGACTTTACATATTGCCGGATCTGGATAAAATCCTGGAAGAATTGGATTTTCTAAAGTCATTTGTGCCCTGGCATCCGAAAACAATGTTATCAGTACGATTAAATAAGAGAGGATAATGTATTTTTTTTGCATATATGATAAATTAATAAGCCAAAACTAGCTCAATAAAAAAAAGAACGTGGCCTCATTTGTTGAATTTAAGGCTATAAATGTTTGCATTGTGCTATGACATTTCTTCAATCTTTATGTTTTTCTCCCACCTGATCACGGGACACCACTCCAAGCAAATTAGACATTTTTCATAAAAGATTGTAGCAAAGGACTGCAACAAGTAATAAACCTCAAAAATCTGTTTTGTAAAAAAAGTTCAGTCACGAGATTATTGCCTTCCCTATTTATGACGTGCCCAGACTTTCCCATTGGTATAAAGGCAGGGTTTTAGGAGATGCTGCACATGGCATTTCTCAGCATATTGGGCAGTGAGCATCGTTAGCATTGGAAGACACGGTTGTAGTTGCCGGTTTGTTCAAACTACATAAAGACTACAGTACCGCGTTTCAGGCTTTTCAGTCAGAGCGCCAGCCCTGAGTAGAAAAAAAGTAATAAAAGTACCAGAAAAGTAGGTGATACAGCTTGACTGGATTTATGGTTGGACTTACTCACATAAAAAATCCTTAACATAGTTCGTCCTGCTATAGCTTGTCATTAGGTCTTATCCGTCTATAACTTTACAGTTGGTCTGATACGGGTTTCGCTTTAAATTAAAAAAGCCTCTCAGAATTAACTGAAAGGCTTTCTAAGGGTGGAGAATAGCGGAGTCGAACCGCTGACCTCTTGCCTGCCAGGCAAGCGCTCTAGCCAGCTGAGCTAATCCCCCTTGGCTAATAATAGTTCGAAAACTACCAGAGTGGGGCAAAAGTAATTAATTTTAGAAACCTTACAAATTAAATAACGAAATAGATGAATTAAAATCAGATAAGCAGAGTCTGGATATAGTTTTGAAAACTAAAAGAACAGCCTCTAATAGAATAAGCTTTTATAAATATTAAATTTTGTTCCTATTTTAGCAACACACACAAATAGAACAATATTTTTATGCGCCTTTCCTTATTTCTACTCGCTGCATTAAGCCTATTTTGCACCGCCGGTATTGCCCAAACCATACAACAAAACAGCGGTTGGTTATTCTTAATGAACACTACTAAAATAAATAATAAATGGGGTGCCCATCTTGATGTTCAACTAAGAACGGCTGACAACTGGGACCAGCTAAGAAATTTCATGTTCAGGCCCGGCTTAACCTACTATATTAATAATAAAAATGAAGTGACATTAGGTTATTTGTTAAATGAAACTCACACCCAGTTAATCGGCACCAATGATAACAAGTTGACTGAGCATAGGATATGGCAGCAATATATTTATAAACATAAAATCAGCAAAATTCTTACCAGTCACAGGTTTAGAACAGAGCAACGTTTTATAGAAAGAAACGGAACAGATGATCTTTTTTCACAACGCTTCAGGTATTTTTTAAGATTTATTGTGCCACTAAAAAAAGGTCAACAGGATTTTGAAAAAGGACCATTTGTAGCCTTACAAAATGAGGTGTTTCTAAACCTTCAAAATAAAGACGAACTAAACGGCCATGTATTTGATCAAAATCGTGCCTACGCCGCAGCGGGATATAGATTAAGTAAAAAGGTGGATATTGAAGCTGGCTATCTTAATCAAACTTCTAAGGGGCTAAACTCCTCTACAATGAACAACGTAATTCAACTAGCTCTTTACACAAGGTTTTAGACATTAATTCGTTTATTAGACATATAAAATTTAAAAAGATAAAGATGAAGAAGACATTTCTATTTGCCGCCTTATTTTGTACCATTGGGTCCAATGCAATTTCTAAAAATAATAATTCAGTCTTCCCTCCTTTTGCTAAGATAGATGCCTCTTCTTTTGACGAAAGAAATGTAAAAAACTTTACCGGTGTTGCCGCAGGTGGGCCTATTAATGTGGTGATTAAAATGGGCAGTACCGAAAGCTTAAAATTTGAGGGGGATGCAGAGGCAATTTCTACATTAATAAGTGAAGTTAAGGGCAACATCCTGGTAATTCGCCCAAAGAACAGCTGGACAAGCTGGGCAAAAAAATATGAAGGTAAAACAATTACTGCATATGTAACGGCAAAAGACATCACAAGTTTAACCATGAGCGGAAATGGAAGCATAATTGTATCAGGCGCATTAACCAGTGGAGAATTTACATCCACGTTAAGTGGTTCTGGCAGCATAAAAGCCAATATTGATGTAGATAAGCTAACGGGCGTCATCAGCGGTTCTGGCAACCTAAACATAAGCGGTAAAACAGATGCAGCACAAATTACCATCAGTGGATCAGGAAATTTAAATGGGAAAACCCTAGTAACCAATAGACTATCAACAAGGATTAGTGGATCAGGTACTGTTAGCATTAAAACGGATGGCACCATTAAAGCATTTATTAGTGGTTCTGGTAATGTTTATTACAGTGGAAATCCTACAATAGAAAAAACCGTGATTGGATCTGGCGGAGTAAGCGAACTGTAATGAAGCAAATCTTATCAGTTTTTATTCTTCTTTTTCTATTTTCCCCGTCAAGGGGGCAGGATTTAGCTCATTTTGCTGATAGTATAAGGGTTAAAAATGAAATACCCGAGCTAAGTTACGCTGCTTTTACGGCCGACAGCGTACTAGTGAAAAACGTATTGGGCTTTAGAAGATCTGATGTTCAAAATAATGAAACAAAAGCCAACACTGATGATTATTTTCATTTGGGGTCAAATACAAAAGCAATAACAGGTTTTATTGCGGGTTATCTGGTAGAAAACAAAAAGATTAGCTGGGCCACAAAGTTTTTCACTTTATTCCCGGAATGGAAAAAAGATGCTAACCCTGCATTTTATGAAATCACGTTGCTCGACTTATTATCGCACAGAGCGTTCATTAAACCCTATAACAGCGGGACAGAGTTTCAATCGTTACCCAAATTTACCGGCACCAAAGATGAGCAGCGTAAAATGTTTGTAAAATACCTGATCAATAATGACGCGCTGGAAAAAAATAATGAAACCTATAATTATTCTAATGCTGGCTACAGTGTTGCCACTGCCATGCTTGAAAAAGCTAGCGGAAAAACATGGGAACGGCTACTAGATGAAGTCCTTTCAAAAAAACTTCATTTAAACTATAAATTGGGATGGCCTAACAGAACTGATGTAAATCAGCCTTGGGGGCATTGGATTGAGAACAACAAGTTAACTCCCCTATCTCCTCATACAGATTACAATTTAAATCTTATTGAACCAGCTGGAGACATCAGTATGCCTATCAGCGATTATATTAAATTTGTTCAGCTAAACTTGTCGGGATTAAGGGGTAAGAATAATCTTTTAAAGTCAGAGACTTATAATTACCTGCATTATGGATTAAAGGATTATGCTATAGGATGGCTTAATGTAAATAAACCCGACAAGCATTCATCTGAACACGCGGGTTCTGCGGGTACATTTTACTGTTATACTTTGATTAACAAGGATAAAAATGTAGCTTATATCATTATGGCCAACTCTTCAACTGAGAATGCTTTAGATGGAATATTTAAGCTTCTGGAAAAACTGATAAAAACAGTTGAAAAAGTGAAATGAAGATAAAAGGGCAGAAATTAGACTATTATAAGGAATTAAAGTTTGCTATACGTTCCTGAACAATTTGCAACTTCACTTTTAATTCCTCGGGCTGAAATGGCTTGCTTAAGTAATCATCCATTTTGCACTCTTCTATTTTCTCTCTTACCTCATCGGAGGCTGAGGCTGTAAGTGCAATGATATGAACATTTGATTTAGTGGAATCAGCAATTTCTCTAATCATTTTAGTTGCATTATACCCATCCATCACAGGCATATTTAAATCCATTAGGATTACATCGAAATAGTTTTCATTAGCTAATCTAAATGCCTCTTCACCATTTTCAGCGATTACAATTTGAGCATTCCAGGTGGACAACAGCTTTTTCATGAACAAGATATTCATTGCATTATCCTCGGCGAGAAGGATTTTTAGCTGATCAATATTTACCTCTTTTTGCTTAATTTCTTTAACTGTAGTAGTAGTTAGCTCCGTTGTTGCATATTTAATATCAAAATAAAAGCGGGTTCCTTTACCCACCTCACTATCTATCATTATTTTACTACCCATTTGCTCTAACAAATGCTTTACAATGGAAAGGCCTAATCCTGTACCTCCAAAATTTCTGGTAATACTTTTTGATGCCTGTAAGAAAGGTTCGAAAATTATTTTTTGCTTTTCAGGACTGATGCCCATACCTGTATCTTTAACTGAAAACCTAATAACAATACCATCCTGATTTTTCCTTCTTATTATGGCACGTACCTCCACCATCCCCTTTTGGGTAAACTTAATGGCATTACTTACTAGATTAAAGATAATCTGGACAAGCCTTGTTGGGTCCCCAATTACTTGTTGCTTTCCAATTTGGGTATCTATTTGAACATGATAATTTAATCTCTTTTCTCCAGCCTTTGCTCCGAACCCTGCGCAGGCATTTCGAATCAGAGTTGAGATATCAAAAGGAATCGATTCCAATTCTATTTTCCCTGAGTCTATTTTATTAAAATCTAAAATATTGTTTATCAACGACAGCAAACTCTCGGCAGAGAACTTAAGCACATCCAGATTTTCTTTTTGCTCTTTATTTGGTTTATCATTTAGTAAAACGTTTGACATTCCAATCACAGAATTCAGGGGCGTTCTTAGCTCATGTGACATCGTTGAAAGAAAATCTGTTTTAGACTTAACAGTAAGCTGTAGTTCTTCATTAAGTATCTTTTTCTCATTTAGTGTACCATAGAGGACGGTATAAAAGTAGTAGTGAGATGCTGCTATGGCAATGAAATTAATTCCTATTATGAGTATGGCAATGGTATGATTATCATATTGACTATTAAGAACCGTAAAGTCGCTTCCACGATTAATAAGTGCTAAACACATCGATACGGTAAATATTGAACAGTAAAGGATACCCCACCGGCGACCAAGTCCATAAAAGCTAAAGGTCATTGCCATAAAAATATGCTGCATTATTGGAATGCTTATTTTATGAAAAAATAAATGCCTCATGACATAGCTGGTAATTGCTATTAACGCAACGTGTATTAATATTTTTACAATATCTGGTCTGGAGAGTAATAGTTTAATTACCACAATTGAGACGAGAAATGAAATTGAATCGCCAATAAGTTTATCGTAGCTATGACTAATTAAATGATCGGTAACTGATAGTGCAAGTTTTGGGAAATTTAACAGAAAAACAATGAATAATACCGTTATTTTGGCTCTTTCAATAGGATCCGAGACGTTCAGCAACGTTCTTTTGAGGGACCAGTTAAATATAGATAAATCGTTCACTATTAGGCGCTAATAAGATTCTAAAGATACCTATTTTAATGGAATAACCATATCACCCCGCCCGAGTAGAGTATCGGTGGTGAGTAGGAGGCCCGATGTAAGCCCGCAGCTCCGTTAAAAAAGGCTCGTCTTGTAAAGTGGATCATACAGTAAATTGAACTGGTTAGGCCCCCTAATTGGTGGATGCGATAAATATACTAACAATTATCCTTGGAGATAATAATTTTCATTATTTTAGACAACGCAAAGTGCTGGAACGATTGAGCTGTCCCAAATTGCACGATGCGTGTTCACTTATGAACAATAATAACCCAATAATAAATTAAACGGCTATCCTTAGTCTTATGCGCATTAATATTTTAACTGGCATACTCTTGGCTCTACCGGCCTCTGGAAAACATGTATCATGACTGCAACAATTAGAAAATACCACATCTTAAGAAAAGAAGTGATCAAACAGCTGTATTACAGCAAGATGCTCACCTTAACTGAACTAAGCTCTCTTAGTCATAAGAGCTTACCTCTAATTACCAGCGCAGTGAATGATTTGGTAAGAGATGGTTATGTTCTAGAACACGGCCTTGCCCCCTCAAGTGGTGGTCGCAGGCCCTTGACTTTTTCATTGAATCCGCAAAAACAAATGTATATCATCGCTGTGGCTATGGATCAGCTGGTAACACGCATGGTTATTTATGATTTGCTAAACAAACCTCAAAATATAACTTATACACTCCCACTCAACTTGGTGGAAGATACTGATGCATTAACCAAATTAGTCCAGTTCATCAAATCAAACATAGCACTTTCTGGAATTCCTTCAGAACAGCTCCTTGGAGTTGGGATTGGAATGCCTGGGTTTGTGAATGCAGAACAGGGAGTTAATCATACTTTTCTTAAATCCACAGACGAAAAAAGCTTAAAGGATTATCTAAAGAAATCAATTGGTTTACCGGTATTTATTGAAAATGACTCTAGCTTGATTGCCTTCGCGGAATTGAAATTTGGGATTGGGAAAGGCTACGATGACATTATGGTTATAAATATTGGCTGGGGAATAGGCCTTGGAATGATCATTAATGGAAATCTTTTTAAAGGACACAATGGTTATGCGGGTGAATTTAGCCACATACCTTTATCTCAAAGTAACAAATTATGCTCATGCGGCAAAAGAGGCTGTTTAGAGGTAGATACCTCTTTATTGGTTCTGGTTGAAAGGGCACGATCTGAAATGGCAAATGGTATAAGTTCCAGTATGGAAAATTTATTTAAAGATGAATCGAGGTTACAAGGAGATCATTTTCTGGATGCGGCAAGAGCGGGTGATCCTTTAGCACTCTCTATACTTTCTGATGCTGCTTTTTTAATAGGAAAGGGGATTGCTACACTTATTCACATTATGAATCCGGAACTTATAGTTTTAAGTGGTCGGGGTGCGGCAGCTGGTAAATTTTTAATGGCTCCAATACAACAAGCTATAAATGAATTCTGCATCCCCAGATTAGCTGACCATACAGAAATAAAAGTTTCGAATCTTGCATCACAATCTGAACTTTTAGGTGCCGCAACTCTTGTAGTGGAAAATTGCGATTTCGCCTAATCAAAACTACTGCTTTAGGTATAATTGAAAAGGGAGTTGTTTAAGAAAAAACAACTCCCTTTTACTTAGACCATTATTTACACCAAAAGGTGAGGTTTTTCTTTGTAAATTTTCCAAAGCAGCTCGCCAAAAATTGTGTTCGACCATGCAAACCAAGATCTGGTAAAATCTTTAGCATCGTTTTTATTAAAAGATTCGTGCATAAATCCCGTACCACCATGACCGCTTTGCAATGTTTGCAAACATTGCTTAATTTCTGCATCATTGTTGCTCGTTAATCCTCTCATTACAACACTGATTGGCCAGATCTTATCTAATCCCGTATGTGGGCTTCCAATTCCTTTTCCGGCCTTACCCTCAAAATAGAAAGGGTTTTCTAATGAAAGAATTAGTTTGCGTGTATTGATGTATACGGGATCATTAGGTTTTACCGCACCTAAATAAGGAAGTGCCAGTAAACTAGGTACGTTAGCATCGTCCATAATATTGAAACTGCCATATCCATTTACCTCAAATGCATATACCTTACCAAATTCAGGGTGTGTTACAATCGCATATTTCTGCAATGCATTTTCAACTTCAGTTGCCAAGGCAATACATTCATTTGCCAGAGCAGTATCTTTATTTACTGCCTTCAATATTTCTGCTGCTTGTTTTAAACTGATAACCGCAAAGAAATTAGAAGGAACAAGGAAGTTATATATAGTTGCATCGTCACTAGGACGGAAAGAAGAACAGATTAACCCAACTGGTTTTACTGGATATCCGTAACCACTTAATGGTACGCCGTCAGTAGCCCAGGATGTTTTGCGTTGAAAATGATATGGTCCCAGACCGTCTTTTCTTTGCTGTTCTTTAAAAGTCTTCACAATTAAAGCAATTGCATCTCTCCAGGCTGTATCAAACGGTGCTGTATCTTTAGTTAACGTCCAATATTGATAACTTAAACGGATTGGGTAACATAATGAATCAATTTCCCATTTGCGCTCATGAATACCCGGTTTCATGTCGGTAATATCGGTTTTCCACTCCCCTTCTTTCGTTTCATCGCCATAAAATGCATTTGCATAGGGATCTTTATGAATACATTTTACCTGATGGTTAATTACACCCGCAATCATATCGTGCAGTTTTTTATCATCCTTTACAAGCGATAAGTAAGGTGTTACCTGAGCTGTACTATCGCGCAGCCACATAGCATCAATATCACCAGTGATAACATAAGTATCAGGCTTACCATTTTGTTCTGTATAAGTTACCGTAGTATCTAAAGTATTAGGAAAGCAGTTTTCAAATAACCATCCTAATTCCTTGTTTTTGACATTCTTTTTGAATTCAGCTATTGCACTTTCTACAGCTTTACTTTGAAAGTGTCTTTTTGATTCAGGTACTCTGACAACAGGAAAATCTGGTGCTGCAGCAAATGATACTTTGTCTACCATAAGTCCGGCTGCCAATAACCCGGTGTTTTGTAAAAAGATTCTTCGTTTCATGTTTTATTTTGATAAAGAAAAAGGCTTATCATCACCAGAAAGGCCTCTTTGCAGATTTGGTTTATTACTCATTTCAAATTTCAATATACCCCCATTGGTAATGTCACTATGTGTGATATAGTTTTTGGTATATATTTTTCCATTCAGCGCGGCTGCACTAATGTAAAAGTTTTCTTTGTTATTGTTGTTTCCCTCTATGATAAATTTCTTGCCATTTTCCAGACTAATTGTAATTTTTTTGAACATTGGACTGCCAATAACATATTGATCTGTACCCGGACAAACGCTATAAAAACCGATTGCACTTAATACATACCATGAAGAAGTTTGGCCCTGATCTTCATCGCCAGGATATCCATTTTCTGTAGAATTATAAAGTTTATACATTACATCTCGTGCATGGAATTGTGCTTTCCATGGTTCACCTGCATAATTATATAGGTAAATCATATGCTGTATTGGCTGATTACCATGTGCATACTGGCCCAGATTGGCCATCACCATCTCTGTCATTTCGTGGATTAAGCCACCATAAGTACCTACCTTAACTTTATTGGGTTCAGTAAATACAGAATCCAATTTAGCAGTGAAATTCTGTTCGCCTTTCATCAGATTGATTAGCCCTTGAACGTCTTGAAATACCGACCACTGATAGTGCCATGCGTTGCCTTCTGTAAACGGACCACCCCATTCGATGGGGTCAAAATTAGGCACCCATTTGCCATCCTTTTGTTTACCGCGCATAAAGCGGGTACCTGGATCGTAAACATTTTTATAGTTATACATCTGTCTGCTAAATACATCAGCATAGAAATCGTTATTGGTCATTTTTGCCAGATTATAGCCACAAAAATCATCGTAAGCATATTCCAGCGTTTTTGCTGTGGCCTCTCTGTATTCGGGATATGGGACGTAACCCAGTTCGTAATATTCCTTCCAACCATGGCGGCCATTGGCGGGGCCCCATGGACCTTTATTGGTTGCCTCATGAAGATATGCTTTTAGCGCTTGTTCCGGATTAAATGTTCTGATCCCTTTTGCCCAGGCATCAGCCAATAAAGAAATGGCGTGATTACCAATCATACTTCCCCCCTCTCCAGGGAATGACCAGGATGGAAGCCATCCGCATTGCTCCTGCGCATCCAACATTGCCTGCATATAACGGCCATGCATTGTAGGCTGCATAATAGTATTTAGTGGAAACTGGGCACGGAAGGTATCCCAGAAACCAGTGTCAGTAAACATGTATCCCTGGTGCACTTTACCGTCATACGGACTAAAATAATAAGGTTTACCATCTTTATCATATTCAAAGAATTGTCTTGAAAACAAGCTTGCTCTGAAATAGCAAGAATAGAATGTAGCTTTATCCTCTTCCGATCCGCCTTCTACAAGGATTTTACCCAAATGGTCATTCCATATTTTTGCGCCCGCAGCTTTTGTTTGATCCAGGGTTTTAAACTTCCCTAACTCTCTTTTTAAAGTTAAGCTTGCMTGATCTTCACTGATGTAGGATGACGCCGTTTTCGCTTGTACCATTTCGCCAGGTTTAAACTCGATGTAAGCACCCTTCCCTTTACCCTGTGCTGTTAATGTACCTTCTGATATTGCATTATTAGTGTTATCCCAGGTACCATACTTTACAAACGGTTTATCAAAAATGATTTCGAAATAGCTATTCAGGCTGTCTCTTATACGGCCGTTATGAACATACCCTGTGATCTTTTTTTCTTTAGGATAGATCTTTACCTCACTTAAACCGGTGTATCCGTCCAAAACAAGGTAACTTTTACCATTCTTAGGAAAAGTAAAACGCAGGTGCGCTCCCCTTTCTGTTGGGGCAATTTCAGTTACAACATCATTATCGAGTTTTACCTTGTAGTAATTAGGTTTAGCAATTTCATTCTTGTGGTCAAAACCAGTCTGGCGATCATTTTCATTTACAACTAGCTTTCCTGTAACCGGCATTAAAGAAAATACGCAATAATCATTTGTCCATGAACTGCATTGATGGGCTTGTTGAAAACCGCGAATGGTTTTCTTAAAATATTGGTATTTCCAGCCGTCTCCATTGTTACCCGTTTGTGGGGTCCATGTATGCATGCCAAAAGGTAGTGCTGTTGTAGGGTATGTATTACCCCTTGTAAGTTCATGTTTAGAATTGGTACCCTGCAGGGTGTTTACGTATTGCACCAGATCTGGCTGTTGCGCAAATGCAACATTGAGCAGCAATACAAATGCGATTAAAATAGTTTTTAGTTTCATGTTTGTGTGGTTCTCCCTTATTACCTATCTAAGGGGGTTTTATATTTGGTTTAAAACGATTTAGTATCCCAATAATATGAAAATAAAATAACTTTTAAAAACAGAACGGGTGATTGTTGTTAACAATCACCCGTTCTTGATACTTAGGAAAATCCTAAGGAATTATTATTTAATTATAACCTGGGTTTTGAGTAAGCTTAGTATTTAAATTACGCTGCTGCTGTGGAATTGGATACAAAGCCTTGTTTGCATTACTAGGTGTATGATCCCACCATGAACCTGAAGCAAATTTACCAAAGCGGATTAAGTCATCTCTTCTGAAACCTTCAAAAATGAACTCACGTCCGCGTTCAGCTAATAACTCATCCATTGTAAGTGTTGAAGTCGTGTATGCATTAGCAGCCCAGTCAGCCTCAGTGAATGCACGTTTTTTACAATCGTTGACTAATTGTACAGCTTCCCCTGTTGCAACGCCTCCGTTTTTACGCATAATCGCTTCTGCTTTTGCAAAATAAATCCAGGTTAAGCGGTAGATGTTCCAGTCGGTATTATTATAGTTAGGATCAATTTCAGGTTTTCCGCCTGGTCCAGGAAATTGATTGCCTAATTTATATTTATTAAAACGAACACCGCTGTTCTCTTCACCTTCACTCATATTAGAGACTTTAGAGCCAGTTTTGTTTTTCTGGATATTATCCACAAATTCTAATTGCAGATCTTTGTATTCTTCAGAAGCCAAAACAGGTGTTTTTCCATCCGAAAACTTAACCATTTTACCAATTAACAACCAATCAGATTTACGTTTGTCAGCGTCTTTGTAGGTGGTGTATACGCCAGGAATTACAACAATACCATCGTTACCATTACGGCCACCGCCATAGATTTCCTGTTGTTTAAAGTGATAGAATTCCGATGGAAAGCCCGTAGCAAAATTGGCAATTTTATAATCGTAAGCAATTGAGAAGATCACTTCTTTAGACAGATCATTAGTGCTTTTAAACTGGTCTGAAATGTTTGGATCTAAAGCCATAGTTCCATTTTGTCCTCCCGCTTCTCCTGAGATTATTTTATCAGTTGCTGCGATACAATCATCCCATCTAGGAGTGCCTATCCATGCCTCTGCATTCAAATAAAGCTCCGCCAACATTGCATAACCAGCTGCCTGATTCATACGACCGAGGGTAGCTCTTGATGCCTTAGGTGCTTTCTCTATATTTGCTTTAATCTCACCTTCAATAAATGCAAATACTTCTGCTCTGTTTGTAGTATTTGGAAGATCTGCAGATGCACCCTCTGGAATAACTGTCGAGATCGGGATGTTACCAAATAAGTCCATTAGTTTTAAATAGTGGAATGCGCGAAGCAATTTCAATTCAGCAATATAAGCATCTTTCTCTGCTTGTGTGATACCCATTTTTGCAATATCACGATTCTCGATATTTGTAATAGCGCTATTGCAAAGACCCATACCCCAATACATCAATACCCATGCATTGTCAATTCCACCTTCATCAACTGTCCAGGTATGGTAATGCAATCTTTTCCATTTGCCTCCATCTTCACCATGGCGACCTTTAGTTGGCCATGCCAGCTGATCTCCGGATAGCTCTGCAAGTCTCCACCAGCCGTCTTGTCCGGAAGGGGTAGCCCATGCGTTGGCATGAGTATAAGGTCTTAAAACAGCGGATATGACTTCAGTTTTATTGTTATAGAAATCATCCGCAGCAATTACGTTATATGCATTTTCATCAAGTTTGGTACAAGCGTTTGTTAAGCACAATGCGCCGACCAATGCAGTATATATAAGTGATTTACTTTTCATTTTTTTATTAATTAAAATCCAACATTTAGACCTACTAAGAAAGAACGTGTACTTGGATAAGGCCCCCTAGTGTCAATTCCTAAAAATCTACCGTTGTCCTCATTACCAATTCCTGTATCCAATACATAGTCAGGATCATTACCAGAATAACCGGTGATTGTAGCCAAGTTCTGGCCTGTAACGTATACCCTCAGGTTCCTTAAGCCTTTAGATTTCAACTTAAAGTTGTATCCTAAAGTGATCTCGTCAACTTTCACAAAGCTTCCGCTCTCTACATAGTAATCAGAATACATGTACGTATCGTTGATCTGGCTGTATTTGGTAAAGGCATCTTTTAAGATGTTTCCACTCCAGGCTGATTTATTACCATAGCTTAAAGCTGTTGTATTTAATATATCAAAGTCGAATTTCCCTCTAAGGAAGATACTTAAATCAAAGTTTTTGTATTTGAAATTGTTCGCCCATGAGGCATAGTACTTTGGTACCGCATTTCCAATTGGTGCAAGATCTGTTGCATTTAAATCATTTCTTGAATTGTTGATTTGATCATTTCTAACCTTTTCACCATTTCTATTATAAAATAACCACTTGCCATCTTCTGTAAAACCGGCGAACCTTTTTCCATAGAATACACCGATTTCTTTACCTTCAAAAGTTGTAAAAGCTTGTCCTAAGTCGCCTGCTCCCTGTATATCTCCTTTTTGGATAAACTTAACAACATATTGAGAGTTGGAGTAACTGTCCATTACGTTGTTGGTTGTACTTGCTGTTATATTTGTATTCCAAGAAAAATCTTCCGTAGTTATCGCTTTATAGCCTAATGCTAACTCAATTCCTTTCGATGAAAATGTCCCTACGTTAGTCCAAATTTCTCTGACTACGTATGGAGGCTGAGGAGATCTGTAAACGTCAAGGAGGTCTTTTGTTTTGCGATTAAATACATCCAATGATCCTGTCAATTTATTGTCGAACATGGTGAAATCAATACCAACATTTAACTCTCTTTTTGATTCCCATTTCAAGTCAGGATTATAGTTGGTGGTCGGCCCATAGGTTTCATAATAGCTACCATCTGGGAACAGATATTTGCCACCTTCGCCAAGCATAACTCTAGAAACATTGTTTTCTGTAGGAGCATTACCAGTCATACCATAACCAGCTCTCAATTTCAGATAATTGATAAACTTAACATCCTTCATGAAATTTTCCTGAGACATATTCCATCCAAGAGATACTGCTGGGAAATTACCCCATCTGTTATTTCTACCAAATTTCGAAGAACCCTCATGACGTAAAATAAATTGCGCCATATACTTGTCATTGAATACATAATTCACTCTTCCAAAAAAAGCAATCAATGTGTTGTCAGATTTTGAGCTGGACATACCTGCCTTTCCAACCCCCAGAGCTGCACCAGCACCTATATTATCTTCCCGAAATGCATCATTAATAAAGCCTCTGTTTTCAAGGCTAGATGCCTCCTGAATCTCATATCTATAGCTGTAACCACCGATTGCAGTTATTTTATGCTTATCAGCGAAAGTATTTTCATATTGAATTGTTGGCTCCAAGGCATATTTCTGCTCTAAAAAGTCACCTTTATAAGCATATCCGCCGCCTGGAAAATCTGTGTTTTCCATTGAATCTTCACTGGCTTTTAAACGGTATTGCCCATCCGTATAACTGTTGCGCTGCACCGATCCGAAAATTGAAGCTTTCAAACCCTTAACAATTTCCAGATCTGCCTTTGCATCGGCAGAGCTCGTTTGTTGTTTCCTGTACGAGGTTTGCTGGGCTAAACGCGCATACTCATTGGTACTGGTCAAGTCAAAACGGTAACTACCATCGTCATTAAAATTAGATAATGTCGGGTTTTTTGTAGACTCGCTTTCCCAACCGCCACCACCTAACATGTTTGCTTTGTTGATGTTGGTAGCTAAATTAAGCTGCACATTTAACTTGTCGTTTAGTCCCTTTTGATTTACATTTAAACGCAGTCCATATTCCTCGCGACCGTTTTCACGGGCAATCCCATCAAGATTCCTGTAATTTACACTGGCACGATAGCTGGTTTTATCCGAACCACCGGTTAATGCCAGGTTATGATTCTGAGAAAAATTGTTGTGATTGATCAAGTCATCAAAAAAATCAGTGCTATGGCCGAAATCTTGTTGTTTAAGTTCTCCAGAAGCAATTTTCTGTCTGTACTCATCAGCTGTTAAGAAATCTGGTCTGTTTTGGATATACTCTTTTCTAAAGTATGAAGAGTAATCAAATGTGGCAGGTCCTGATTTACCTTTTTTGGTGGTAATTAGAATTACACCCGCATTGGCACTGGTACCGTATATTGCAGCACCAGATCCGTCTTTTAAGATGTCTACCGAAGCAATATCATCTTGTTGCAATAGATCGGGATTACCACCAGGAATACCATCAATTACATATAAAGGTGTTCCGCTACCCGTAGAGGTTACTGCTCCCCTGAGCTGAACGCTTACACCAGAATTCGGATTAGATCCGCCCGGTCTGGAAATTTGAAGACCGGCTACTTTACCTTGGATAAGATCTAGTGGGTTTCTTGAACCACTTTGTCTGAAATCTTCTCTACCTACGTGAGCTACAGATGAAGTAACCTCTTTTTGCTTTAATGTTCCATAACCTACTCCTACTACAACAACATCATCAAGGTTCACACCTTCATCAAGCGCCATTTTAATAGTTAATGGCGCAGTACCATTTCCAGCAGCTTTACTTTGCGTTGCATAGCCTAAATAAGAGAAAGTAATTAATTCCGTCTCACTTTCGGCTTCGATGCTGAATTTACCGTTAGCATCAGTTACTGTAGCTTTATTTGATGCTGTTTTAACTCCAACACCGGGTATAGGTTGAGATTTTTCATCCAGGACTACCCCTGTTATGATTACTTTGCGCGCAACAGCCTGTCTATCTGGCTGAGATAAGGCCCGGCTTAAATTATTCGTTTCCAGATAACCCTCCGTTGCAGAGTAGCTTCGAAAACTCATGGAACAGAGTAGACATACCCCCGTACCAATTAGTAGTTTAATGTTCATGGGTTTTTAGTTTAAATTATAGTTAGTGTTATTAAATGTTTCAAGTTCATACTG
Source organism: Pedobacter sp. 10L46_2 (assembly GCF_056395165.1). Classification (NCBI taxonomy): domain Bacteria; kingdom Pseudomonadati; phylum Bacteroidota; class Sphingobacteriia; order Sphingobacteriales; family Sphingobacteriaceae; genus Pedobacter; species Pedobacter sp. 10L46_2. The sequence continues at coordinate 42,984 of NZ_JBFTIZ010000002.1, read as the reverse complement.
TTGCAAAAGCAGATAAAACGTTTTATCAGCTATTTCCAGATATCAAAACCGTAGGCATAAAAAGTCTATGGTTCTACTTTGGAGTAGCCTAAAAAGAGAGAAAATTAGATTAGTTGAGAGAGGGTCTAAGATTATACCCTGAAGCGGTTATTGATAAAAAGAAAATATTTTTTTAACGGAACAACCTGAATGTTTTGTGAGAGAGCAGCGGCTAAGAATAATCGTTGGTTTTTCATGAATATTTGGTATACGTAGATTTCAGTAAAACGTTTTATCAACGCCAATATTAAAGAAAATTGTTCAAACCAGAATTTTTTTTTTGCTTTTTTTACAAACAATATTGTTACAATTTGAAATGATATGAAAGAAAAATAGAAGTTAAGTCCCCTTAAAATAAAGCAATTACTACTGGAATTTAAGGCAAAAAAAGAGGCTATATAATGGATAAAAATCTAGGCTTTGTAGCAAAAAAATCACAAAAAAGCCTGCAGTATAAAATATAACTGCAGGCTCTATCCTGATTAATTATTTGATATTATTGATATCCGGGATTTTGAGGGGCAAGGTTAGGATTGTTTTGCAACTCAGGTCTTGGAATAGGGAAAAGCAGATGTTTATTCTGTAAAGGTTGATTGGAACTCAGGTTCACATGTCCCACAAAATTATCAAATCCCTGTGTAGTTTCGTTATATACTTTTCTAAGCCTGACCATGTCAAACCAGGTGATCTGCTCATAACACAGTTCATGCCAGCGCTCTCTCCACACAGCTTCCCGGAATGTTGTTTGACTGTAAGTGCCAAATGCAGGAGTTACCAGTTTGGCGCGATCGCGAATGCGCTTAAAAGCATCATAAGCATCCTGCGTTGGAGCACCTAACTCGTTTTGAGCTTCGGCATAGACAAGCAGAATTTCCGCGTAGCGAATCACCGGTACATTCAAATTGTTATTGCGTGTACCCGCTACGCCCGAAGAACCATTGGCGATGGTATTAAAGTGTTTGAATATATAAGGTGCTCCCAGTTGAAATAAAGCTCCGTTACCATTAGTAAAGTAGCTGGTATAAAAATACCCCTCCCGGTCTTTGGCACGTTCATCTCCTGCTTCGTAGGAATTATAAAACTGACKGGTAGGAACGGTACTTCCTGTACCCGATGCACCATTAAATGTAACCGGTTTGAAGTTTGGATACATATTGTCCATTGGGTTACCTGCAACTACAGAATTGTATTGGATCATGAAAATGTGTTCTTTTTCATTTTTCAATGTTTCTCTGTGTACCTCTGCATAAGTTGCAAAAAGATCAATCGCTGCCGGATTCGCTTTTGCGTAAGTGATCACCTCATTGGCTTTATCCGCTGCCAGTTTGTAATGGGTTGCTCCTTTGCTCAATGGGAAGCCAGCCATTGTCAGGTAAACCAACGCCAGTTCCGACTTAACTGCTGCCAGCGAAACCCTGCCATTCTTATTCATCCAGGGTAATCCCGCCTCTTCAGCAGCAATCAAATCTTCTACAATTAAAGTATATACACTCTCAGCTGTAGCCCGCTTAGGGAAAAAATCCTCAGACTGTAGTGTTTGTGGTTTTGTAATTAATGGTACATCTCCCCACAACCTTACTGCATAGAAATATGCCCATGCACGGAGGAATTTTGCTTCGCCTAAAATACGTTTCTTTTGTGCATCATCCATAGGCGTAATACCTGGAACTTTTTCAAGAACCAGGTTTGCCTGAGCAATAACTCGATATATACCATTCCAATAATTGATTACATGTCCCGTATTCGGATCGTAAATCAGTCCGTATAAGTTATTTAGGTCGGAGTTTTGAGCTGTCTCTGTGGTAGAAGTTCCTGTCACTGCTTCCAGCAATTGCCAGTTTGAAGAGAAGATTCCGGCCCCATCGCCAATAAATCGTGTCCCTGCATATACTGAGGCTATCGCTGCTTCAGCATGTTCCGGTATGGTATAGAAATTATCAGGTGCCAGATTTGAAGGATCGCGCTCTTCAAGAAACTTTGAACAACCTGATCCAAGCAGTAATAGTCCAAAAAGGGCCGCACTGCTAATATGTTTTAATATGTTAATTTTCATCAGTATATCTTTTTTAAGTGTTAATCGCATCATTAAAATGATTTAATAAAAACATTACAAACCTATATTTAAACCCAACATGAAGATTGTTGGTCTTGGGTAGCTGTGCCAATTCATTCCCTGCGAGAATACGTTATTGCCATCATTTGCATACCCACCTGTTGGTGTTGTTTCAGGGTCTCCCTGAAGCTCTTTACTGGTAATCAAAAAGAGGTTTTGTGCAGATACATAGACCCTTAATCTGTTCAACCTCATTTTTTGTACAATTGAATTGGCGAAGTTATATCCAAGCAACACATTCCGGCCACGGATGAACGAACCGTCTTTGATCCAATGGGTATCCACATTGGTTACATAGCCGGCACGAGTATCACGGATTTCGGCAATCTGCGTATTCTGGTTTTGAGGAGTCCACGCGTTCAATACCGTAGCATAGCTGTTGGCCAGAGAAACCCTGTCTTCACTAGAGTGAGTAGTCATGTCCATCACGTCTGCCCCAACTGAATATTGAAGTTCAACAGTTAGGTCAACACTCTTATAGCGGAAAGTATTGGATAATGCACCCCAGGCGTCTGGACTACCATTACCAATAATTGATCTGTCGGCATCATTTATAGCATAATCTCCATTCACATCAAGATATTTAATATCACCTGGTAGAATTGTATTTCCATTTCGATAACTCACAAATTTAGCTGCTTCTGCACGCTCTGCTTCAGACCAAACACCCAAACGGGTAAGTCCCCAGAATGAACCAGCAGCCTCTCCAACACGGATAATATTAGTTGGATTGGTAAAGTTAGGACCACCTATACCAAAGATATCAGCAGGTGTTGCCAGAGAAAGTATTTTGTTTTTATTAAAGGATATATTAAAAGACGTTTTCCATGAAAAATCTTCTGAATCAAAGTTTGTGGTATTCAATTGAGCTTCCAACCCTTTATTCTCCATAGATCCGATATTTTTTCGGATATTTACAAAACCACTTGTACGTGGAACCGGCGCATCCAGCAACATGTCTGTGGTTTTCCTATAATAAAGATCCAACTCCAGTGATATTTTGCCGCCAAACATTCCCAGTTCAACACCAACATCGCTTTGTGTGGTCTTTTCCCAGCGAAGATCCGGATTAGCAAGTCTGTTTAGACCTGTTCCAACTACTCTTACATCATTAATAACTGCTGGATAATTGGTGCCCAGCAGGGGAAGTGATGAGTATGGTGGTATTTCCGAATTACCTGTAACTCCGATGCTACTGCGAAGCTTTAAATTAGAAATAACGCGGTTGTCTTTTAAGAAATTCTCTTCAGAAACTCTCCATGCAATTGCTGCAGAGGGAAAGAACGAATATTTGTTACTTTCGCCAAACTTCGAGGAGCCGTCCGCACGACCAGTAACAGTGAACAAATATCTATCCTTAAAACTATAATTTAGTCTACCAAAGTAAGAGTTAAGTTGTTGCAGCGATCTATTGGATCCGACCTGCGGATTCAGACTGCCTGCTCCTAAATTGTTAAATTCAAAATAATCAGTTGCAAAGCCCCTTACCTCAGAGCTGATGTTGTTGAAAGTGCTTTTCTGCCAGGATATCCCCAATAAACCAGTGATGGAGTGATTCTCGTTAAAGCGCTTGTTGTAGGTCAGGAAATTTTCTATAGACCAGAAGGCTTCCTTCCGGGTACGTCCGGCAGCATAGCCCTGATCAGAGATATTTAGCGTACGCCCGCTGTATTCATTATTTTCCTGTGAAATCACATTTGCACCTATTATGGTTTTCATTTCTAAACCTTCGGCAAACTTGATATTTGAATACAGACTGCCAAGGGTTGTTTGGGTTCCCAGTAAAAACTTGGTATCATACAACCTGTGCACTACATTGAAACGGCCCTCGGCATTTGGATAGTCTCTGTTATCAGCATAAAAACCGTTACTGTATTTTACAGGTAAAAACGGAAAATCTTCTACAATACTGCGCGCCACCTGATCACTTTGATCTACCAGATTTTCGTTTTGATTGGTGTAGCTTAGCGTACCCCCTACCTTTAACCATGGTTTTACCTGGTCATCAATACTGAACCTGCCAGAATATCGCTTGAGGAATGAGGTCTTGATGAGTCCCTGATCATTTCTGTGTCCGATTGAAAAGGCATAGGTAGTGCGCTCATTACCTCCACTAAAACCAAGCTCATGATTTTGAGATAGCTTGTTCTGAGTAGCCTCTTTAAGCCAGTCGGTATCAAAATAAGGGTTGCCGCTACTATCAAACAACCTTGGATCCTTTCTGGCCAGGGCTGGGTTTCTTGTAACATATTTACCTGCTGCCCATCCTGCCGGGTCATATTTTTCCATGTTTTTATATGCCAGATCTTCCACAGCCAGGAATTCTTTCGCATTTAATACTTTCGGAAAATTAGGACCAACTGACGGCACACTCACATCTACATTATAATCTATCCTGCTTTCACCGGTCTTTCCGCGCTTGGTTGTAACCAGAATAACACCATTGGCTCCCCTGGAACCATAAATAGCGGTAGAGGATGCGTCTTTCAACACCTCTACAGAAACGATGTCATTAGGATTGATGTAGTCAATAGCCTGGCTGGCCTGGGCTTGATTTCCCATTGGCAACTGAACCCCATCTACTACATATAAAGGATTATTAGATGAGTTGATGGAACTAAAACCACGAATCCTGACATTGGCTCTTCCGCCAGGCCGACCTGAGTTTGTATTGACCTGGACTCCGGATATCCTTCCTGTTAAGGCCTGATTTAGAGAAGATGCCGGACGTTCCTGCAATTGCTCTGCTTTTACCGTACCTACCGCACCGGTTAAATCAGATTTTTTAGAGGTACCATAACCAATCACCACTACATCTGCCAATTCAACTCCTTCGGCAGGAACCATTTTAATGGTAAGTGGTGAAGCACCAGACCCCGCGGCCCGGGTTTGAGTAGCATACCCGATATACGAGAACGAGAGTTGCTCACTTGCATTATCTACCTCAATGCTGAATTTACCACTGGCATTGGTAACGGTAGACTTGTTTGTTTTGAGAGATTTGATCCCTACACCAGGTATAGGTTGAGATTTTTCATCAACCACAGTGCCTGTAATCACAATTTTCTGTGCCTGAAAGAAGGCGACACTGCCCATACCGGAACTGATTTTGGTGTAATCAGCGGGATGCGCATAGGATTGTAACCCTGTTAAACAGAGCATTGGAATCCCTGCGAGGATAATTTGTTTGATTTTCATTAGCTTAATTTTAGTTTATATTTAGTTAGAGTAAGCGTACTAAAAACCCCCATTCCAATGTAAAATCACAAGCACGCAACAACGCACATGACCTTAAAAAGGAATGCTTAAGAAAAGTTTGAAAAGGGTATAATTAAGATGCTTTTAAAGCAACAGGATCATACAAGGTGGGGTGTAAAAAAAATCTAATTTCTCTTACAATCAAAAGGAGAAATTCCTGGTGTAGATGTACTACTGGTTGGTTGGTTCTGTTTCTCATAATATATGGGAGCTATATTTTATAAAAACGTTTTATCTATACCAATAATAAGGAAAATAATTCACAAAAGAATATTTTTTAAAAAATAAATCTAGCTTAAAAAACTGAAACAGAGGGACTTCCTAAATCCCCTTTAGATACGAAATTATGAGTTTTGCAGTACGTTCTGATGCACCGGCAGTTCCCATTTTTGAAGATAATTCTTCGTAATCGCCCAGCATTTTTTGTCTACCTTCTCCACTTAAGATGAGGCCAAGCTCATCAGAAATATTTTGTGTATTACAATCTTCCTGAATTAATTCTGTAACCACCTTTCTATCCATAATCAAGTTCACCAAAGAAATGAACCTTATTTTAACAAGCATCCTGGCAATAGCAACAGAGATTGCCCCTCCGCGATAAACCACAACTTGCGGTATATGAAACAAAGCAGTTTCAAGCGTTGCCGTACCAGATGCTACAATTGCGGCCGCGGCAACATTCAATAGGTCATAAGTTCGTTCAAAAACCAGCGTTACATTTTCAGACGAGATGAATTGTTTGTAATAATTCTCATCAAAATCAGGAGCCGCTGCAACAACAAACTTGTAATCGGGAAAACGACCTGTTACACTTAGCATATCTGGCAGCAAGCGCTCAATTTCTTGTTTTCTGCTACCAGGAAGCAGTGCTATAATCTTATCATTCAACCCATAAGTTTTTTTGAAAGAAGGGTCAGGAGTAAATTGAGCAATTGCATCTAATAAAGGATTGCCAACATAATCGACCTCCATGCCCCATTCTTTATAAAAATCTACTTCGAAAGGCAAAATGCAAAACAGCTTATCAACTATCCTTTTGATTTTTAATACACGCTTTTGATTCCATGCCCAAACCTTTGGAGAAATATAATAGCAAACACGAATTCCATTCTCTTTAGCAAACTCTGCTATTTTTAAATTGAAGCCAGGAAAATCAATAAGAATCAGCGTATCAGGATGATATTCCAATACATCAGCCTTACATGCCTTCATATTTTTAAGGATGGTACGTAGATTTAACAAAACCTCGGTAAAGCCCATAAATGCCATTTCAGCATAGTGCTTTTTAAGAATACCCCCCTCAGCTTTCATTTTATCACCACCATAAAATCTGAATTCCGCATTTAGATCCTGAACTTTTAATGCCTTCATTAAGTTGGCTCCATGTAAATCTCCGGATGCTTCTCCGGCTACTAAATAGTATCTCATGATTGGGTAACTTTATAATAAAAGAAGGCAAATGCCCATAGAAATGTTGCACTGATAATACCCCTGCCCACATTATCCTTATTCTGTTTAAAAAAATAATGCATTAATAAGGCATTTACAGCAATACAGCCAATCAACAAAAGATCTGCTTTAGCTAAAAAAGCGAACCTATGCATCAGGTACCATACCCCGGCAACCAATACACCAGGCACCAAAGCACCGATACCCAAACCTATTAATACAGAATTCTTTACATTTCTAAACATCAAATGTCCAGGTATTTAAAACAGGAATTGCATGATGCGCTGTTAAATCAAACTGAACAGGAACTACTGAAACAAAACCATTCTCCAGCGCCCAAACATCAGTATCTTCACCTTTATCATTATTTTGAAAAACACCTGTTAACCAGTAATAAGGGCGTTCATATGGGTCTTTTCTTTCATCAAATTCTTCTGCCCATTTAGCATTCGCTTGTCGGCAAATCTTAATGCCTTTTAAACCGTCGCCTTTTGGAAAATTAACATTAAGCAATGTTGCAGGCGGTAAACCATGTTCAAGTACCTGTAAAGAAATGGCTTTAATAAACTTTTTACAATGACTAAAATCTGCCTCTTGCGAAAAATCATCAAGTGAGAAACCAATCGAAGGGATACCTTCTATTGCCCCTTCAACCGCGGCCGACATGGTTCCTGAATAGATCACATTGATGGAATTATTTAACCCATGATTTACACCAGAAACACACAGATCAGGCTTTTTACCTTTAAATATTTTATTTACAGCAAGCTTAACGCAATCAACAGGTGTACCGGAACATTTATACATTTCCACACCAGGATACAAATCTACCCGATCAAAACGCAATGGCTTACCAATAGTAATTGCGTGGCCCATCCCCGACTGAGGTCCATCTGGTGCTACTACAACTACATTTCCGATTTCCTCAACAACTTCAATCAAATTCTTAATTCCCGGAGCGGTTATACCGTCGTCGTTTACCACTAAAATATTAGGTCTGGATTGCTGCTTTTTCATTTAAGATATATCTGTTTTATTATAATCATAAAAGCCTGTTGATATGTCAGAATCACCTATTTAAGCAAAACTGGTATGCCTACAGCCCTTGTTGCCGTAAAAGTACAAGAATTCGATCTAAAGTTCAGGACTTAATACACAATCCACATATATTTGATGTATAACTTAAAAGCTGTGAGGCCATATGGGATTTAAATTTATTTTAATAAGGATCCAAGACAACCTTACTATACATAAAAAAATAAAATATATGAAGAACAAACTATTAGCGCTATCCTTTTTCCTTTTGATAGGGTCTGGGGTTATGGCTCAATCTGGCTATCAATGGAAAACAGCCACCACTGATGGATACACTTACAAATACGTAACAAACGACCCAACCAAGTCGCGGTTTTACACACTAAAAAATGGGCTAACGGTTATTTTATCACAAAACGTAAAAGAACCGACTATTGAGTTCAGAATGGCTGTTAGAGCGGGAAGTAATACAGATCCGCGTACAGCAACTGGCTTAGCACATTACCTGGAGCATTTGCTATTTAAAGGAACCGACAAATTCGGAACAATGGACTATACAAAAGAGAAACCTTTGTTAGATAAGATAGATGGATTATACGAGCAATACAACAAAACCACTGATCCTGCTAAACGGAAAGAGATTTACGCGCAGATAGATAAAACATCTGGTCTGGCATCTAATTATTCAATTGCCAATGAATACGATAAAATGATTAAAGCAATTGGCGRCCAGTCTAGCAATGCCCATACATGGTATGAAGAAACCGTATACAATGAAGATTTTCCGGCCAATGCCACTGATAAGTTTTTAGCTCTGCAGGCGGAAAGATTCCGCAATCCTGTTTTCCGCATCTTCCACACTGAACTGGAGGCTGTTTATGAAGAGAAAAACCGTGGACTTGATAATGATGCCTGGAAAATGGATGAGAAAATGTCGGCACTATTATTTCCTACTCATAATTATGGTCAGCAAACCACTATTGGTACAATAGAGCACCTTAAAAACCCATCTCTTGTCGAAATCAGAAAGTATTACAATAAATATTATGTACCTAATAATATGGCAGTAGTATTGGCTGGAGATTTTAACCCTGATGAAATGATTAAAAAAGTTGACAAGTCATTTGCCTTTATGCAATCAAAACCTGTTACACTTTACAATCCGGCTCCTGAAAAACCGTTAACTAAAATTCAAAAGGTCGATATATATGGCCCCAGTGCAGAGAGTGTAGAAATATCTTATAGAGGATATGCTGAGAACACCAAACAGAGCATGCTATTAGATTTAATATCAAGCATTTTAGCGAACGGAAAAGCAGGTTTGTTCGACATCAACTTAAACAAACAGCAAAAAGTTTTACGCTCAAGCGCTGGCTATCAGCAGATGAAGGATTATGGCGTTTTCAATATGTCGGCCCAACCTAAACAAGGCCAAACATTAGAAGAAGTTCAAAAGCTATTACTTGATCAAATTGAGATCTTAAAGAAAGGAGATTTTGATGAAAGCCTTATCAAAGCAACTGTAGCCAATAGTAAACTAGGATTACTGCAAGCCTTCGACAATAATGCATACCGTGTTGATGCCGCAACTAATGAATTTATTTTAAATCGTGGAACCAAATGGGACAAATCTTTAAGCAATCCTGATGAGATGGCTAAGATTACCAAGAGCCAGGTTACTGAATTTGCAAAACAGTTTTTCATCAACAACTATGTTATTGCATTTAAACACAAAGGTGAGGACAAAAACATTGCGAAGGTCGAAAAACCTGCCATCACTCCCGTAAACACAAATGCTGCAGAAACATCTGTTTTCACCAAAGATCTGCTTGCAGCTCCAACAAATCCTATAGCACCTAAGTTCCTCGATTATAAAAAAGACTTAAACTATGGCAAAGTGGGCATTGCCGATGTAATAACAGTTCAAAATAAAGAGAACAGCATTTTCCGCTTATCTTACCGTTTCGAAATGGGCGCATTAAACAACATGCTGCAACCATATGCTTCGCAATACTTAACTTTTTTAGCGACGGATAAATACTCTGCCGAACAAATAAGTAAAGAATTTTATAATATTGCCTGCACCTATAGCATCAATGTGGGTAACGAGGTTACTACTATAAATATTAGTGGCTTACAAGAAAACTTTGAGAAAGCTGTAATGCTGGTTGAGCATATTTTGGCCAACTGCAAACCGAATGAACAGGCATTGGTAGAACTTAAAAGCCGTATCCTTAAAGCAAGAGAGAACAACAAACTTAATAAGAGTGCAATACTAGGCGGTTTAATGAACTATGCTCAATATGGAGCTAGCAATCCATTTAATTCTACCTCAAGCAACGAAGAAATAAAAAATATTACTTCAGACCAGTTGATCAGCATCCTACATAATATCGACAACTTTAAACACACCATTACCTATTATGGACCACACACCCTGGAAGCTTTTACAGAAAGCATAGGTAAACTTCATAAATTACCTGCAGCGTTTAGCCCTGAACCACCGGCTAAAAAATTCACGTACACCAACAATGCGACCAATCAGGTCTATTTTGCAGATTACGACATGGTTCAGTCAGAAATTCGCTGGATAAGAAATGGAGGCGTTTTTAATCCAGACCTTACAGCCAAAGTAAACTTATTCAATAGCTATTTTGGTGGGGGTATGGGATCTATAGTTTTCCAAACTATACGTGAATCTAAAGCTTTGGCTTATTCAACATTTGCCGTTTATTCATCGCCCGACAGAAAAGACAAGAATTATGCTATGATAGCTTATGTAGGTAGTCAGGCTGATAAAATGAACGACGCCGTGGCAGGGATGAACGAATTGCTTAATGTTTTACCACAAGCAGATAAATCGTTCGAAGCCTCAAAATACAATGCATTAAATGCGTTGGAAACCAGCCGTGTTACTAAAGATGATATTATACAGAGTTACTTTGCAGATCAGAAACTTGGGATTGACCATGATTCGAGAATTGACGAGTACAATGGTTTAAAGCCTTTAACATTTGCTGACATCAAAGAATTTCACACCAACAATGTTGCTAACAAGCCTTACAATTATTGCATTGTTGCTTCAGAGAAAAAAGTGAGATTAGAAGACATGCAGAAGTTTGGAACCGTTACCAAGTTAACATTGGAACAAATATTTGGGTATTAAAATCCAAAATCCTCATAAATAAAAGGGCCTGACCATAATTGATCAGGCCCTTTTATTTATGTTTCTTATAATGATTTTATCCAGGTTACCAGTTCATCTCTGGTTTTACCTGTTTTTTGCTGCAATTTACCCAACAACTCATCATCTTTCCCCTCTTCATGCTTCAAATCATCCTCGGTTAAGTCAGCATACGCTTGTTTCACTTTACCCTTAATTTCATTCCATTTTCCTTTTAATTCTAACTTATCCATGATAGTTTCTTATTTTGTTTAACAATAAATAGACACTACATAAACAAGCTTAAGGAATAATTGTTTGTTACTTTTTTGCTTTTTCTATAATTTCATCAACAACCGCAGGATCCAGAAGCGTAGTAATGTCTCCTAAATTGGTAGTATCACCCTCTGCAATTTTTCTTAAAATACGGCGCATAATTTTACCGGATCTTGTTTTAGGCAATCCCGAAACGAAGAGTATTTTATCGGGCTTAGCAATAGCCCCGATAACACGGGTAACCGTTTGAAGAATATCCTTACGGGTAAGATCTTCATCACCATGTGCATTTGGGAAAATTACAAAAGCATAAATACCTTGCCCTTTTACCTCATGTGGAAAACCTACTACAGCGCTTTCTACCACACCTGCGTGCATATTAATTGCGTTTTCAACTTCGGCAGTACCAATTCTATGGCCAGATACATTAATTACATCATCTACCCTACCAGTAATTCTATAGTAACCATCTTCGTCTCTTAAACAACCATCCCCTGTAAAATACATGTTCTCGTAAGTAGAGAAATAAGTCAGTTTACAACGTTCATGATCTCCGTAAGTCGTACGCAACATACCAGGCCAAGGGAATTTAATACATAAATTACCGCTCACACCGTTACCTTCAATCTCGTTGCCCTGCTCATCAACCAACACCGGCTGTATACCAGGTAAGGGAAGTGTTGCAAAACTAGGTTTAGTTGGCGTTACAAAGGCGATTGGTGAAATCATGATACCACCAGTTTCAGTTTGCCACCAGGTGTCAACAATAGGGCAATTGCTCTTGCCTATATTTTCGTCAAACCAATGCCAGGCTTCCTCGTTTATAGGCTCTCCTACCGATCCTAAAACCCTTAAAGAGCTTAAGTCGACCCCTTCAATAGGCTGCAGACCAAAACTCATTAAAGATCTGATTGCTGTTGGGGCAGTATATAAAATATTTACTTTATGTTTTTCAACCACCTGCCACATTCTTGACGCATCTGGATAAGTTGGAATACCTTCAAATATTACCGTTGTTGCGCCTTGCGAAAGGGGTCCGTAAACAATATAAGAGTGTCCGGTTATCCAACCAATATCTGCCGTGCAGAAGAACACTTCATCAGGTTGATAGTTAAATACATTAGAAAATGTGTATCCGGCATAAACCATATATCCACCAACAGTATGTACCACACCTTTTGGTTTACCTGTAGAGCCGGATGTATATAATATAAACAGCAAATCCTCGGCATCCATTTCTTCGGCCGGACAATTGGTATCAACTAATTTTATCTCATCTTCCCACCAGATATCGCGTCCTTTTAACATAGAAACAGGAGTTCTGGTATGTGTTAAAACAATAACTTTTGCAACACTTGGGCAACCAATCAGTGCATCGTCAATTACTTCTTTTAATTGAATTTGCTTATTACCTCTAAATGCACCATCAGCGGTAATTACTACCCTGCACTGGGCGTCATTAATACGATCGGCTATAGATTTAGCAGAAAAACCACCAAATACAACAGAATGCACAGCGCCAATACGTGCACATGCAAGTACCGCCACGGCTAGCTCCGGAACCATTGGCATATAAATACAAACCCTATCGCCTTTTTGTACACCGTTCTTTTTCAGAACATTGGCAAAGCGGCAAACCTGTTCGTGTAATATTCTATAACTTAAAGTAATGCTGTCTTTTTGTGGATCATTTGGCTCCCAGATAATGGCAGGTTTATCGCCATTATCAGCCAGGTGGCGATCAAGACAGTTTTCGGTAATGTTCAGTTTGGCACCTTCGAACCATTTGATATTAGGCTCTGAAAAGTTCCAGGAAAGTACTTTATCCCACTTTTTTTTCCAAAGAAAATTATCGGCTATACCTGCCCAGAATTGCTCAGGTTGATCTACGCTTAACTGATAAGTTTTTTGATATTCTTCAAATGAATTAATTTGCATATTTGGTTTATTTCAACAACTAAAACCCAAACTTAGATAAAATTGTGCTTTATAAAAACAATTTTATTGATCAATATTATAGTGGCTAAAAAGCATGTTCGGAAAGGGATTTGGCGTTGAGCTTGTTCCACACTTGTTCGAGGTATCTTCGGAACAGATTCGTAAAAATGCACTTTTTGTGGAACATACTACGAAGGTGGTTGGCTCGATGTACGTTAGAGGCGTTGGCGATGTTATTACTTTATATATGTAGTTGTGATGAATAAATAATAATTGAAATTATTTTTGACTCTTACTTGATGATTACAAATATTTTACTGATATTTGCACACTCTTAAAAAAATTAAGCGAAGAACAATTAACAATATATTTAAAGGCATGTCTAGAGTTTGTGATTTAACCGGAAAAATGGCAATGACAGGTTTTAATGTTTCTCACTCAAACGTTAAAACCAAGCGTAAGTTTTATCCCAACTTACAACTTCAGAAATTTTATATTCCTGATGAGGATCGTTGGATAACACTGAAAGTATCTACTTCAGCTATCAAAACCATCAATAAAATTGGTATTACAGAAGCGATTAACCGCTTCATGAAAAAAGGATATTTGTAGAAACATTGGTTGATGTGAAATCAACCTTAATATTAATAAAATGGCAAAAAAAGGTAACAGAGTACAAGTTATTCTAGAGTGTACAGAACATAGAGCAAGCGGCATGCCTGGTGCTTCTAGATATATCACTACTAAAAACCGTAAAAACACTACTGAGAGATTAGAGTTGAAAAAATTCAATCCAGTGTTGAGAAAAGTAACTGTACACAAAGAAATTAAGTAATACATTTAGTATTTAACTAAATACAATCTATTTAGATCATGGCAAAAAAGGTAGTTGCAACCCTGAAAACGGGTAAAGGAAAGGAATATTCGAAAGTTATTACAATGACTAAGTCGCCAAAATCTGGTGCTTATTCTTTCAAAGAAGTTATTGTTCACAACGATCACGTTCAAGATGCTATTTCTGCATCTAAAAAATAATTTTAATATTTTATAATATTAAAGCCGTCCCTTTATTCTGGGAGGGCTTTTTTTTGTTTTTCTATACATTCTTATGGGTTTATTTGATTTTTTTAAGAAAAAAGAGACCGCGCCTGAAGCGCAGGAAGCTCTCGACAAGGGATTAGAGAAAACTAAAGAGGGCTTTTTAAGTAAGATCACTAAAGCTGTAGCTGGTAAATCTACAGTGGATGATGATGTACTGGATAACCTCGAAGAAGTTCTGGTAACCTCTGATGTTGGTGTAACCACCACATTAAAGATTATCGATCGCATACAGAAACGTGTAGCAAAGGACAAATACTTATCTACCTCCGAACTAAACAATCTGCTGCGTGATGAAATTCAACTGTTACTTGCAGAAAATAACAGCAACGATTTCAGAAGTTTTGAATACGGTAACCACAAGCCATACGTTATTATGGTAGTTGGTGTAAATGGCGTGGGCAAAACCACAACAATAGGGAAACTGGCACATAAACTTAAAGCAGAAAATCTTAAAGTTGTTTTAGGTGCTGCCGATACTTTTAGAGCCGCAGCGGTTGAGCAGATTAAACTTTGGGGTGAGCGTGTGGGCGTTCGTGTGGTAGCACAGGCAATGGGATCTGATCCTGCTTCTGTAGCTTTCGACACATTGCAGTCGGCCGTTGCTAATGGCGAAGATGTTGTAATTATTGATACTGCCGGACGTTTGCACAACAAGGTTGGTTTAATGAACGAACTTGGTAAAATTAAAAATGTGATGCAAAAGGTAGTCCCTGGAGCACCGCACGAAATATTATTGGTACTTGACGGATCTACAGGACAAAATGCTTTTGAACAGTGCAAGCAATTTACTGAAGCAACCGATGTAAATGCCTTAGCTATTACTAAACTTGACGGCACTGCTAAAGGTGGCGTTGTTATCGGAATCTCAGATCAATTTAAAATACCCGTAAAATACATAGGCGTTGGCGAAAGCATGAACGACCTGCAATTGTTTGATAAAAAAGCATTTGTTGATAGCTTGTTTAAATAGCACACTCCGTCATCTCTCCTATCGTCGAGATGACGAAGCGTTTAAAAACATCATTAGTTACTATTCTTGGATGGCTGACGTACAAACAAGCATAAAATAAAATAAAAAAATATACTGACTTACAAAACATGAATACAAAAACTTCCACAAAAATAATCCCCGTTAAAAAACCAAAGATCAACGTAATTACACTGGGCTGCTCCAAAAATACTTACGATTCTGAGGTTCTAATGGGTCAATTGCGCGGAAACAGTTTAGATGTTGTTCATGAGTCTAATCAGATTGGCAAAAATGATATTGTGGTAATCAATACCTGTGGTTTTATAGATAATGCAAAGCAAGAATCCATAGACACCATATTACAATACAGCCAGCTAAAAGATGAAGGAAAAGTTGGTAAAGTAATTGTAACCGGATGCTTATCTGAGCGTTACAAACCTGAATTAGAGGCGGAAATTACTAACGTTGATGCCTACTTTGGCACCAACGATTTAAATAACTTACTGCACTCCTTAGGTGCAAATTATAAGCATGAGCTAATAGGCGAACGCCTGTTAACTACTCCTTCTCATTACGCTTATTTTAAGATTGCAGAAGGCTGTAACAGACCTTGCTCTTTCTGTGCCATTCCGCTGATGCGTGGTAAACACGTATCCCGTGATATGGAAGAATTGGTGAATGAAGCTAAGATATTAGCTGCCAACGGAACCAAGGAACTTATTCTAATTGCACAAGACCTTACCTATTATGGCCTTGACATTTATGGAAAACGTAACCTTGATGAGTTATTGCGCAGACTATCTGACGTGAAAGGAATTGAGTGGATCAGGTTGCAATACGCCTACCCTTCTGGCTTCCCTATGGAAATTCTTGATGCCATGAATGAGCGCGAGAATATTTGCAAATATTTAGACATGCCTCTGCAGCACATCACAGATAACATGCTAAAATCTATGCGCCGTGGTATTACCAAGCAAAAAACCATCGACATTGTGAATCAGATTAGAGATAAAGTACCGAACATCGCTATGCGTACTACTTTAATTTGTGGATACCCAGGAGAAACTGAGCAGGATTTTGAAGAAATGCTTAGCTGGGTAGAAGAAACCCGTTTCGACAGATTAGGATGTTTCACTTATTCGCATGAGGAAAAAACCCATGCACATAATCTAGTTGATGATGTTCCTGAAGAAGTAAAACAAGCACGTGTGGATGCGATTATGGAATTACAACAAGGTATTTCTTTTGACATAAACCAGGATAAAGTAGGTAAAACCTATAAAGTTTTGGTTGACAGAAAAGAAGGTGATTTCTTTATTGGCCGTACTGAATTTGACTCTCCGGAGGTTGACAACGAAGTTTTAATTGATGCTGCAACAGGTTATGCAGCCAATGGAACCTTTGTAAATGTTAAGATTGATCGTGCTGAGGATTTCGATCTATATGGACAGATTGTAAAATAAAGGCTTCATATTTAGATTTATAGTTTATTAGCTTAAATTCGTGGCAATGCAAGCTAAATACATCTCTTATCAGGAAACTAATGCGTTCTCTTCTACCGTACTAGACTACATCGGAAAAAATGAGAAGCTGAGCCCTTTTTACAAGTATGAACCGGATTTTACTGGCTTTACCAAGGCTATTGCTGAACGAAATTTTAGTGCCGACAGAGCTATTCTGGTTAGCACTTTACAAAAACAATATTCATCAATTCATGTTTCGTCATTAGTAAAAGCCAACATTGAGCTGTTAGCCGATAAGAAAACTTTTACTGTTACGACAGGCCATCAGCTAAATATATTTACCGGACCTCTATATTTTATCTACAAGATAGTAACGGCAATAAACCTTGCCAGTGATTTAAAACAACAATTTCCTGATTACAATTTTGTTCCCGTTTATTGGATGGCCACAGAAGATCATGATTTTGAAGAGATCAATCATGTTAAGGTTGAGGACAAAATGATTACCTGGAATAAAAAAGCTGCCGGCGCTACAGGAAGACTAGACACCTCTGACATCGCAGAAGCTCTTGCTGCTTATAAAGGATATCTTGGGATAAGCGAAAATGGTATTAAGTTTTCTAAGATAGTTGATCATGCTTATACTAAAAACAAAAAGTTAAGTGACGCTACCCGTGAACTGGTAGATGCTCTTTTTGGCAAGTATGGTCTGGTTTGCGTAGATGCCGATGACCATAATCTTAAAAGCGAGTTTGCTGAGATTATCTATAAAGATATTACCGAAGAAAATAGCTTTAAGCATATCAGCAAAACCAATGCTAAGTTAGAAACCCTCGGTTACAAAGCTCAGGTTAACCCAAGAGAGATCAATTTCTTTTATATGATTGATGGTTTAAGGGAACGTATTATTGAAGAAAAAGGTCGTTACAAAGTGATGAACTCTTCTATTGATTTTACTAAAGAGGAATTGCAAGAAGAAATAAATTCATACCCCGAAAGATTTAGCCCTAATGTGATAATGAGACCTGTTTACCAGGAAGTGATTCTACCTAATATAGCCTATATTGGCGGTGGGGCGGAAGTTACTTACTGGCTGCAATTAAAAGCAAACTTTGACCATTATAAAATAGATTTCCCTGTATTGATATTGCGTAATTCAGCTATGCTTATCGACAAAAGAAGCGAAACCAGAATGGAAGTATTGGGGATTAGTCACAGGAATTTATTTAATGAACCAGAAGCGCTAAAGAACGAGTGGGTTAAATCTCACGTTAACCTTCAGTTCTCTCTTGATAACGAAGAACGATCTATAAGAGCTGTTTTTGATCAAATAAAGCTTAATGCTTATAAAATAGACAAAAGCCTTTCTCAATCTGCAGATGCAGCAAAAACAAAGGCTTTAAAACTAATCTCTACACTGGAGAAAAAGATGTTAAGAGCCGAAAAGCGAAAGCATGTTACTTCATTCTCTCAAATAGATAATCTTAAAGAAAAACTATTCCCTTCGGGTGTGCTACAGGAGAGGGTACTTAATATTGCACCAATGATTGTGCTTTACGGTGATGATTTTATTGATTCATTGATCACCCATTTCAAACCCTTAGACCATCAGTTTACAGTTCTTTTTGCTTAAAAAATCAGATGACCTTTTACACTTTTACAGAAACCAAATTACGCCAGTTTACAGAGAATGTATTTTTAAAAATGGGATGCCCGTTAACCGATGCTCAGTTGGCGGCAGATGTATTATTAAAATCTGATTTAAGAGGTATTGATTCACATGGTGTAGCACGTTTAAGCGGCTATGTCCGTTTGTGGGAAAAGCAGCGGATAAATGCGAATCCGGTAATAAAAATTGTTCATGAAACTCCTACAACCGCCACGGTTGATGGCGATGGTGGTTTAGGTTTAGTGGTTGCTCCTTTTGCAATGAAAGTTGCAATTGAAAAAGCGCGGATTTATGGTAGCGGGTGGGTAGCTGTCAAAAATTCAAATCATTTTGGTATTGCCGGTTATCATTCGTTAATGGCAGTTGAAGAGGAAATGATTGGTATTAGCATGACTAATGCGAGTCCGCTTGTTGCGCCTACTTATGCCAATGAACGGTTGCTAGGCACCAATCCTATGTGTTATGCTTTTCCGGCAGGTAAATATCCTCCTGTTATAGTTGATATGGCAACTGCCGCAGCTGCAAATGGAAAACTGGAGATTGCTCAAAGAGCAAATCAACCTATTCCCGAAGGATGGGTACAAGATGCCTCAGGCAATACTTCAACAAACCCGCATCAATTAAAAGAAGGTGGTTCATTACTGCCTCTTGGTAGCGACAAAGATCATGGAAGCCACAAAGGTTATGGTTTAAGTGCTACTGTGGATATTTTATCGGCAGTATTGTCTGGCGCAAATTACGGCCCCTGGGTACCGCCATTTGTTGCTTTTCTAGAGCCCCCTGCTGACCCTGTTGGAGAAGGTATAGGACATTTTCTTGGTGCAATGAGAGTTGATGGCTTTAGGCCGGCGCAGGATTTTAAAGACCATCTTGACAATTGGATTGAACGCTTTAAAAGTGCTAAAACTGTTGATCCGGATAAAAAGGTAATTATTCCGGGAGAACCGGAATTTGCTTATGAGCAAGAGCGTAGAATTAATGGTATCCCGTTAATTGACGTGGTTGTTAATGATTTGAACGAACTCGCGAAAAAATTAGAAATAGAGGGGCTATAAAGCCCCTTTAAAAGAAAATGCTAATGCTGGTAGATCTTTCTGGATATTTTTTGGCAACCATACTTTTACAGTAGTTCCCTTGTTTTCCCATTTAAGTTTCTGACCGGTTTGAATTAGTTGAACTGCCGTTCCTTTAGCAGGTATGTTTCCATTCCAAACTACATATTCAGGAGTTTTATCTTTAAGGCAAGTTAATGCATACTTGGTTTTTCCGTCCTTACTTTGGGTAAACCAGGTGTCACCATCATGATATTCCTTAGTGATTCTTGTATCATAAATAGCCTTTCCATTTATATTTAGCCATTTACCTATGTTTTCAAGTCTTGATATTGCATCCTGAGGAATAGTTCCATCCGCTTTCGGACCAATTCCCAGCAACAGACTGCCTCCTTTTGCCACCACCTCAATTAAAGTATGAATTACCTGGGTGGCAGACTTATACTGATCGTTAGGAACAAAGCCCCATGCACCGCCTAAGGTCATACAGCTTTCCCATGGGTTTGCTAACTGTGTTTTTGGCACGCTTTGTTCGGGTGTTTGATAGTTCTCATAAGGCCCATGAACGGTTCTATCTACCATTAATAAACCTGGCTGTGCTTTACGTGCCATAGTGGCAATTTTAGGCATATCAATGTCCTGACTCCATTCAGGAATTTTCATTCCCCATGCAAGTACTTCTTCATTAACGGTTTCTAATGGTCTAACCCATCCACCATCTAACCATAGAATATCAACTGAACCATAATTATGCATCAACTCACTGATCTGGTTAAATGTCTGTTTTTTAAACATGCTCCATCTCCATGGATTTTTTCTGATATCGTAGTTATTGTTTCTATCCGCGGTTGCATATTTTGGCCACCAATAGTATTCAGAATGCCAATCGGGTTTTGAAAAGTAAGCCCCAATCATAAAGCCTTGTTTGCGAAAAGCATCGAATACATATTTTGCAACATCAGCTTTAGGATTATCCTTAAATGGTCCGGCAGAGATCTTAAAATCTGACTCTTTAGTATCAAACATATTGAAGCCATCATGGTGCTTGGTTGTAAATACCAGGTAACGCATGCCTGCATCTTTACCTGCCTTTGCCCATTGTTCTGGATTAAATTTAACAGGGTTAAAATCCTTACTTAAACCCCAGTACCATTTTTTATAATCTTCGTAGTTACTCGTGCTATCTCTTGAGATCCAATCTTCTGAACAAATAGACCATGATTCAATAATGCCTGGAACGGCATATAGCCCCCAATGAATAATCATTCCGAATTTTTGATCCTGCCATTTGTCTAGTTTTTGGCTAACCAGAGGATCTTTAGGCCATTCGTATACAGTTGACTGTTGATGTACACCGTTATCCTGGGCTTTGGATGTGCCAAAAAGTGCGACTAAACCTATTATTATAATACTTTTTTTCATGCACCCTAAAAGTAAAGAAATCCCCATCGATTGCCAACCTTGATTTAATATTAATTATATAAAAAAAGAGGGCCCCTAAATGGATGGGCACTGAAAAAGTGGCTCGAAAATAACCGAGAGAAATAAAATTATGAAATAATTGAATTTGACCCTCTCAGGGTCGGCTACAGAAAATTTTAACTAGAAAAACTTCTTACAACTTAATGAAAATGGGGCAATTCATGATTTATGAACTGCCCCATTTTTGTAAAGGACTTTTTCAGTGCCCTCCCTAAATGACACCCTCTTTTTACTATTTAAATAAATCTTTGGTTCTAGTTTATTCCTCTCAGTAGCCTATTCCATCTTATTTTATTAAAGAATGATCCATTGGTATTATAGCTCATCCAAATAAATAATGCTTTTCCTACAATATGATCTTCAGGTACAAATCCCCAATAGCGAGAATCTAATGAGTTATGTCTGTTATCTCCCATCATCCAGTAGTAGTCCATTTTAAAAGTATAACTGGTTGCAGGTTTACCATTAATCAACCAGCCAGTGCCAGCTTTCTCTAACTTGTTACCCTCATAAATCCTGATACTTCTCTCGTAAAGAGGCATTGATACACTATCCAATTGAACTGTCATCCCCTTTTTAGGTATAAGAATGGGGCCAAAATTATCAGCATTCCAATTTCTTTTTGGATCAAAAGGAAAAACATCTTTCTCCTGATAGCCTTCTGGTTGAGTCACTTCTTTTACAGATTGCACAAAATCCAGTTTACTAACCTTATCCATCATTGGTTCTGTGCCTGTAAAACTATAAGTATTAGGAGATGATTGATTAATATCCTCTGATATATTAAATCCAAGATCCTCAAAAACAGAGAAATTGATATCGGCTGTTTTAAATGTAACTGCATAAGTCATCTGCCCAGTACTTTTAAGTTTCTCTGGTTTACCATTTACAGAAACAAGACCATCTTTCATACTAATTATGTCACCGGCAATACCGATGCACCTTTTAATATAATTCTCTCTTTTATCAACAGGTCTGCTTACAACAGTGTAGTGTTTATTAATTGCATCCCAGCCTTCTGATCTCACCATTTTATAGTAGTCAACGTCCTGAATCTCCAGGGCTACAGTATCACCCTGAGGGTAGTTAAATACCACTACGTCATTTCTTTTGATCTCAGATAAGCCTGGCAATCTGCGGTACTTCCATTGCACGCCATCCCAATATGCTTTAGTACCGGTTAAAGGCATTGTATGATGAGCAAAAGGGAATGCAACTGGTGTCATTGGCACACGAGGGCCATAATTAACCTTACTAACAAATAAGAAATCACCTATTAATAATGATCTTTCCATAGATCCTGTTGGGATAGTATATGCTTCTATAAAAAATACCCTGATTATCGTAGCAGCAATTACTGCAAACAAAATAGCATCAACCCATTCTCGGCTTCTGGATTTTTTCTTTTTTGGCTTAGTGTCCTTATTCTCCTTTTGCCAGAATTTCCAATTCATATTTTTTTATTATTTAAAATTAAATATATCAGCAATATTATAAAAGCCCTGCTTTTTTTCAAGCCATTCGGCAGCTACTACTGCACCTAATGCAAACCCTGAACGATTATGAGCAGTGTGTTTAAATTCGATCTCATCTACCTCAGAACTATAAACCACTGTATGTGTACCTGGTATATTTTCTATTCTATGCGATTCAATCAGTAATTGTTCTTTCTTTAATACATCATCGAACTCTGTACCTACAAGTTCATTTACCCATTCACGTTTTCTGTCAACATTCTCGATAATGCCTTCGGCAATAGTCATAGCTGTACCACTTGGTGAATCTAGTTTCTGCGTATGATGTATTTCCTCTACCTGGACCTCGTATGCAGGGAAGTCGTTCATTAACTTCGCCAATACCTTGTTCATGTGAAAGAAGATATTAACCCCAATGCTAAAGTTTGACCCATAAAGAAGTGCATTGTTACGTGTAAGGCACTCATTTTTTACTTCCTGCAATTGGCCATACCATCCCGTAGTACCTACAACAACAGGAACATTTGCATCAAAACAGGTATAAATATTATTTATTGCCGCATCAGGAGCACTAAAATCGATAGCTACATCGGCCTTTCGCAGATTAGCAACCGTTAAGTCATCAAGATTATCAATGCTGATTTTCAAAACTACCTCATGTCCTCTTTCTAAGGCAAAACGTTCAATAATCTGACCCATTTTACCATAGCCTAGTAATGCTATTTTCATTGGTTTTATTCTTTTATTGTTACAAACCAGACTTAAACATAAGACTGAATCATCTAATTTTTTATTTTTTTGCTAAAGGTATTAAAAGCCCTCATATACGAGTTCAAACTTGCGTAAAAATATACTATAATCTGATAGTAAGTTTTATCCCAGGCGTTACATTATTAAAACCATACATGGTATCAGTGTTGATTAGACCAGGAGAAATTTTCATCCCTATATCGTCTACATTAAAATATTTCAGGCGGGCATCTATATAGGCCTCGACTACATTAAGTAGATACAACCCAACGTATGAGAAAATAATTACCTCTTTATTTCTTCTGAAAAGATCCTTTGCAGTAATTAATCCAGCCTCATCCATGTTGTTATATGGGAAATCGGCACTTTTCTCATTATTATTCGCTCTACGATAAATGATTTCATCATAAAAAAGCTTGTAATTCTTACTATTGTCTATAAACGAAATAGTAAGAAGCGTTATCCCTGTATAAAGACCGGCAACTTTTGCCAGCCTATAAACGGTAACCCCATTTCTGATTTGTCCGAGTCCGGGAAGCATAAGTGAACTTAGCGCAGCTCTTCTGCCTGCAATTTTACCAAGATTTACGTAGGCTGGTTTTTTAATTGTATCTACTTTTTGAGCCCTTACAGGTTCTACTACTGGTTTTGCTTTAATCACCAGGGTATCCTTTTTAACAACAGGAGTTTCCTGGGCACGAGCTAACGCTGTCACAAAAAGAAACAAAACCGATAGCAGCAGACTTTTGTACATTACCAATCTAATAATTCCAGAATACGGCTTAGGTCATCCTCAGACATAAATGGGATCTCTATAGCCCCTTTCCCATTTTCACCGACTTTCAGCTTAACTTTAGTGGCAAATTTAGATGCTAGATCTCTCTGTAGTTTTTGATATTCAAATGAAACACTAACAGGCTGTCTGCTTGGTTTTGCTTTTACCTGAACACTATTTATGCTTCTTACTAACTCTTCAACCTTGCGCACCGACAGTCCCTTATCAATGATCTCATCATGAATAAAGAGCTGTTTTTCTGCCTGTTCTACATTTATCAGTGCACGTGCATGTCCCATAGAAATCTTTTGATCTCTTATAGAAACCTGTATTGCTGGTGGCAATTTCAGTAGGCGAAGATAATTGGTTACCGTAGTACGATTTTTACCAACTCTTTCACCTAATTGCTCTTGTTTCAAATTACATTCATCTATCATCTGCTGAAAGCTCAGTGCAATCTCAATTGCATTAAGATTTTCACGCTGAATATTCTCAATAAGAGCCATCTCCAGCATTTGCTGATCATTGGCACTGCGGATATATGCAGGAATTTCGGTTAGGCCTGCTAACTTAGAAGCGCGCAATCTTCTCTCTCCAGAGATCAACTGATATTTACCTCCAGGCTGTTTTCTTACCGTAATTGGCTGTATTAAACCTTGAACCCTGATAGATTCAGAAAGCTCATTTAAAGCAACCTGATCAAATTCAGTACGAGGTTGATACGGGTTAGTTTCAACATCATTAATATTAATATGCCCAATATTATTGTTGTTACCGCCCTCTTGCTTTGTTTCGCTTACCGGGTTCACCCCGTTCTTTGGCGGGTTTACAGCATCTGAGTCATCCAAAAGCGCACTTAACCCTTTACCTAAACCTGTTTTTCGCTGAAAAGATGTCATTAAAAATATTTTTAAATAATTGCTGTAGTTGTATTCTGTACTTCCTTAACCATTCCGTTTTTATGAACAATTTCACGGGCAAGGTTCAGGTAGTTAATTGCGCCTTTACAAGTGGCATCATGCATAATTACTGAAATACCGTAACTTGGGGCCTCACTTAAGCGCGTATTACGCTGAATAATTGTGTCAAAAACCAACTCCTGGAAATGGGTCTTAACCTCTTCTACAACCTGATTTGACAGTCTTAAACGCACATCATACATCGTAAGTAGAATTCCCTCAATTTCCAATTCAGGATTTAAACGGTTTTGAACAATTTTAATTGTGTTCAAAAGTTTCCCTAGTCCTTCAAGTGCAAAATATTCACATTGTACAGGGATAATTACTGAATCAGCAGCTGTAAGTGCATTAATGGTAATTAAACCTAAAGATGGTGAGCAGTCAACAATAATAAAATCATACTGATCTTTAACTTTTTCAAGAACAGCCTTCATCTTATATTCCCTGTTGTTCAGGTTTATCATTTCGATCTCTGCACCTACCAAATCGATATGTGCCGGAAGCAGATCAAGATTAGGAGTTTCAGTTTTCTGAATGGCGTCTACCGCATCGATATCATTAATGATACACTCGTAAATGCTATTTTTGATGCTTCTTGGGTCAAAACCAATACCAGAGGTAGAATTGGCCTGAGGATCAGCATCAACTAATAATGTTCTATATTCTAGTACGGCTAAACTTGCGGCTAAGTTAATTGATGAAGTAGTTTTCCCTACGCCACCCTTCTGATTTGCCAATGCAATAATTTTACTCATCTATCTAATTAATAATTACAATTATTCTCTAACGGCTTGTATTTACTCGACGTAAATCTATAAAAAATGCTATTTTTGTGTTTATTTAGGCATATTTTAACGAATAGCTAAGATACAAACTAAATGGCAAAATTAGTATTAAAGCCTTAAGTGTTTTAAACATCTTATTAACAATTTATACATGGTAACCATCATATCCGGAACCAACAGACCTGAAAGTAATACGCTAAAAGTCGCTAAATATTATCAGAAAACTCT
The DNA here is from genome assembly GCF_056395165.1 of Pedobacter sp. 10L46_2. Classification (NCBI taxonomy): domain Bacteria; kingdom Pseudomonadati; phylum Bacteroidota; class Sphingobacteriia; order Sphingobacteriales; family Sphingobacteriaceae; genus Pedobacter; species Pedobacter sp. 10L46_2. The sequence goes on along the minus strand of NZ_JBFTIZ010000002.1, from coordinate 17,004 downwards.
GGCATTAAAAGGCTTAGAATCTACCATTTTCAATCTGGAAGATTTACCCGATAACCTTATCGCGTCTGATTTGTATGGAAAACGAAGCCCTGATTTCCAGATTATTCAGGAAATGGTAACCCAAACTACCAAGTTTCTTTTTATCATACCAGAATACAATGGAAGTTTCCCCGGAGTATTAAAAGTCTTTATTGATGCCTGCAACTTTCCAGAAAGCTTTTACGATAAAAAAGCGGCCCTTGTAGGTATATCATCCGGTAAATACGGAAACATACGTGGTGTTGATCATTTTGGTGGTGTATGCAGTTACCTGCATTTAAATGTGCTACCCCTGAGGCTCCACATTGCAACCATTAAAGCCGAGTTAAATGAACAGGGCGATTTCTTTAAAGAGGATACCCTTAAATTTACCGACCAGCAGATAAATAAGTTTATTGCGTTTTAAAACTCATCCAGGTTTTACCTTCATTTCCAAAAACAAAGTATCCCGGATATAGCATTTCCGCTAAATCTTCTAATGCGTTTACAGCCACGTCTGCCTCATCTGCCATTGCAGCTTCATCATCCCAAAGATATATTCTGTCGTACTCAACAGCAGGCCAACCCTTATCCAACAACGAGGGCACAACTCCCATCAACTGCAACATACTGGTGCTTTTTTCATAATAAATAACTACTCTGGCTGTATGAACATCATCTTGTAAGACCCCACCAGCTTCGGCAATAAGTGCTTCCAAATCTTTTTTAAGATTATTCCTGGTATCAAGACAAGCTACGGCAACTTTGTCCATAAACTTAATTTTATGCTGAATTATGTCTACTCGTTCCTGAAAATTTTCACGTAATTGTTCGTCCCCAACCCTATTTATAACCGCATTTAAAAAAGACATATCGATTTATTTATTACTTTGTGCAAAATTAGTATTCCTAAACTGATGCATCGTATTATAATAAATATTTTTTGCATACTGCTTCTACCTATTGTCTTTTCGTGCAATAGTTCTTCCTCCAATAAAGGAAAAAAGGTATTCAGCATGAACCTGGACCAGAATTTAACCTCTCTGGATCCCGCTTTTGCACGCAACCAAAATGCTTTATGGATGATTAATCAGGTATTTAATGGATTGGTACAGGTTGACAGTAACCTTAACATAATGCCTTGTATCGCAAAAACATGGCAAATATCTACAGATGGACTAACATATACTTTTAACCTCCGCAACGATGTGTATTTTCACAACGACCCCATTTTCCCCAACGGAAAAGGCAGAAAAGCCATAGCTGCTGATTTTGTTTATAGCTTTTACCGTCTCATCGATCCTAAAGTTGCGTCTTCAGGTGGCTGGATATTTAGCGACAAAGTAAAAGACATCAATAATTTTGTAGCAATAAATGACAGCACTTTTCAGGTTAAACTCATAAAGCCATTCCCTGCTTTTATGAAATTACTTACCACTCAATATTGTTCGGTAGTGCCAAAAGAAGTTGTAGATCATTATGGCAAAGATTTTCGAAGCCATCCAATTGGAACAGGGCCTTTTAAGTTTAAATATTGGAAAGAAGATGAAATACTGGTATTGCTCAAAAATGAAAATTACTGGGAAAAAGCAGGCAATACCAAACTACCTTATCTCGACGCAGTAAAGGTCTCCTTTATCACAGATAAGCAAAGCGCATTCATGAACTTCCTTAAAAAGGATCTCGACTTCTTTGACAAGGTAGACGGCAGCTATCGCGATGACATCTTAACAAAAAGCGGAAAGATGACTGCAAAATATAAAGGCAAATTCAACCTCAGAAAGAGCCCTTACCTTTGCACAGAGTATGTAGGAATACTTGTCGACACCAATATAGCCATTGCCAAACGCTCTCCATTAAAATACAAAAAAGTAAGGCAGGCCATAAATTACGCCATTGATAAGCCTAAACTAATCAAATATTTACGTAACAGCATAGGCATACCGGCAACTTCTGGCTTCATTCCTCAAGGCATGCCCGGGTTTGACAGCACAGCAGTAAAGGGGTATCACTATGAACCAGAAAAAGCTGCAGTGCTGTTAGCAGAAGCCGGCTTTCCAAATGGCAAAGGGATGCCACAGGTTACCCTCAGCACTTCTACTACTTATAAAGATCTTATAGAATTCATACAAGGTGAATTGGCCGCAATCGGTATTAAGGTAAAAGTAGATGTAAGCCCCAATGCAAGCTTAAGGGACCTCATGTCAAAAAACGAAGTGAATTTTTTCAGAGGTTCCTGGATAGCAGACTATCCGGATGGCGAGAATTATCTTGCCATGTTTTATTCTAAAAACAAAGTCCCTAATGGTCCAAATTACACAGCCTACTACAATAACGATTTTGACAGGTTATTTGAACAAAGTTACTATGTTAGCGATAATGCAAAACGCTATCTTCTTTATCAAAAAATGGATCAAATGGTAATTGATTATGCAAACATAGTTCCCATTTATTATGATCAATCAGTAATTATGACGCAAAATAACATTAGTGGGTACAATATGAATCCGCAAAACCTAATGATTCTTAAAACGGTAAAAAAGAATTAAGATCCCCATCATCTCGCTACCTCGTTAGTCCGTCATCTCTCCTATCGTCGAGATGACGGCAACTTTACACAATTTGCAATTCGCAATATCAATTATTGCACACCACCTCCCATTCCGCCTTGCTCTTCTTTCTTCAAGTCGTCATTTTTAATAGATTTCTTTTGAGTAAACTTAAGCTTACCAAAGTTATAGCTAAAGTTTAAACCAAAAGAGCGCAACGGATAATGGATATCAGTATTCTGTGTTGATGTTGCAGTATTATTTACAGTCTTAATATTCAAATCTCTGCTAAACGGATTCAATACATTTAAGCCAATAGTTGCTTTTTTATTAAGAATCTCTTTTTTCACGGCACCACCATAAAAATACATTGCATCAGTTTTTCCCTGAAAAGTCCTTCTTGGCGAGTTAATTACCCCCCAAAGTTCAGTACTCCACCCTCCAGTCAAAGCATATGCTGATCTGGCAAAAGCAGTATAATTAACAAAAGTTCCGGTATTTATATTATTATTTGCATTGCTTACATCGTAGGTATTCATTCCAAAATTGGCCATTAAGGTCCATTTCGGTTTAGGGTTGTATGAACCGAAAACGTTAAAACCATACGATTGACTGGTACCTACGTTGGTATAAGATGTTAAGTTTTTGTTTACCCCATCTTCTACAATCGGACTGATAAAACTTTCAATCACATTCTTTGTATTGCGGTAAAATACTGAGGCATTAATTACAGAACCTTTAATAAAGGTTGAGTATCCCACTTCAATGTTATCACTCAACTCTGGCGACAATTCAGGGTTACCCTGCATCGGATTATAAATATCACTTTCATTTCTAAAAGGATTCAAATAAAACAAACTAGGTCTCTGTATCCTGCGGTTATAACTCACCTTAACAGTGGTCATCCCCTTTAAAGTCTGCGATAAAACTAAGCTCGGGAACAGGTTAAAATAGTCATTTTTAAAGGGCAAAATGTTACCAGCCAATCCATCAATTTTAGTATACTCAGCTCTTAAACCGGCTTTGGCAGTAATTTTTTTAGTTAGTTTAAAACCAAGCACACCATAAGCAGAACCTACATTCTGATCGTAGTCAAAATCCTGGGCATTCTGATCATAGTCACTTATAATGTTCCTAAAAATACCTTTCAACCCGGTTTCAAGTGTGGTTGTTTTACTAAAAGGATAAGTATAATCAGTTTGCAAAGTGTACTCATTATTTTTACCCGTATTGCCTCCAATTAAAGTAAAATCTGGCACACCCTCGCTTACAAATCTATTGGTAAAATCACTGGTATTTCTTCCTCGCGAAAGCTGTGCAGAAACACTCAATTCTTCACCTTCCTTTTTACTTGTTTTCCTGTAATCTACGTTCCAGTCCATGTTATTGAACCCCATATCCATATCTCTAATATTCTGAGAAAAAACATTATTGGTCAATATATCAGAGCTGCCTGGCCCTCCATTAGAGAATCTGTTAAATTTAACCGTAGAACTAATGTTGTGGTAACTGTTAAAATCATAATCCAAACCAGCACTCCCGTTGTATCCAACTCTGGACCATTTAGAAAAACCATTCTGCGAAACGGTATTTGTAACCCCATCTACAACAGAACTATTAAACACAACAACCTTCGAATTCTGTGGATAAGCATGATTTACACCTAGATTACCTGTTAACGATAAACGGCCTGTTTTAGCATTTAAATTAAACGCGCCATTATTTGAACGTGTACCGGCCGATGTATTTATACTTCCACTGACACCTTCAGCAGTTTTCTTTTTTGTGATGATATTGATGATACCACCCGAGCCTTCAGCATCGTATTTTGCAGAAGGGCTTGTAATTACTTCCACACTTTTGATCTGCTCAGCAGGAATCATTTTCAAAGCATCAGCCACACTGTTTGCCATTGTTCCTGAGGGTTTTCCATTTATCAAAACACGAACTGCACTTCCGCGCAACTGCACATTTCCGTTTATGTCAACAGAAAGCATAGGTACTTTACGCATTACATCAGTTGCATCTCCACCGGCATTGGTAATGTCGGCCTCAGCATTGTAAACCAATTTATCAACCTTATTCTCAATCAAAGATTTTTCTCCCACAATTGCAACCTCTTTCAGGTTACTTTCTGTAGGGCTTACATAAATAGTTCCTGCGTTTAAATCAGGTTTTTCCGGGCTCGTCTTAACCGATATAGATTTTGTTTTATAGCCCATAAACCCAATAGAAAGCTTATATTGGTCGGGCGCAACATTTTGCAAAACTATTTTACCTTTCTCATCAGTTACTCCTCCATTTACAGATTTATTATCAGCTGTTTTTATTAATGATACTGTTGCATAGTCAATAGGTTTTTTGGTAAGCGAGTCTAAAATCAATGCTGTAATACGTCCAGTCACTTTAGGTTTTTGTGGTGCCCCACCCAAAGAAAACTGCGCATTAGCATTCAGCATTAACCCCAATCCCGCAAATAGTAGTATAATTCGTTTCATAAAAATTTTATTTCTTCAATTAGTCTGCGCAAAATCGGTTTTGTTACACTTTTTATCAATAGAAATTAGATTATCTGCAAACGGGAAGCGGTGAAATGCTCCTTTTTATCGGCTAAAAGCTTCAGCCAACAATTCATAAGAGCGTAATCTGGCATTATGATCAAAAATATGTGACGTAGCCATAATCTCATCAACTTCTGTCTGATCCAGAAATTGCTGCAAATCCGCTTTTATCGTTTCCTTGCTTCCTGTAAAAGTACAAGCCAGCATTTGTCCTGCCTGCTCTTCCTCATAATCTGTCCATATTCCCTCCATGCTATCAACAGGAGGTTGCAAAAGTCTGCGCTTTCCGGTTACAATTCCTCTAAACAATTGATACAACGAAGTGGCAAGTTTATTAGCCTCCGCATCAGTATCTGCAGCAACAACGTTTACACAAGCCAATACATATGGTGCAGCCAAATGCTCAGAAGGTTTAAAGTTCTTTCTGTATATATTTATTGCCGTAAGGAACTGAGCCGGGGCAAAATGACTTGCAAAGGCATACGGCAAACCCAATGCGGCAGCCAAATGTGCACTATCAGTACTCGATCCCAATATCCATATCGGAATATCAAGTCCTTCACCAGGAATTGCCCTTACATTACTTCTGTGATTATCTGGCGATAAATAGGCTTGTAACCTCAGTACATCTCCCGGGAAATCCTGAGCAGCATGCATACGCTCACCTCTAATTGCCGCGGCCGTTGCCTGATCTGTGCCTGGTGCTCTTCCCAATCCTAAATCTATTCTATCAGGATATAGTGAAGCAAGAGTACCAAATTGTTCAGCTATAATTAAAGGCGAGTGATTCGGCAACATTATACCACCAGCACCTACTCTTATTTTTTTTGTTCCACCGGCTATGTGGCCTATTACTACCGATGTTGCTGAACTGGCAACACTAATCATATTATGATGTTCGGCCAACCAATACCGGTTATACCCCCAATCTTCAGCATGGCGGGCAAGGTCTAAACTTTTCTTAAAGGTATCGGCTGGGGTCTTGCCCTCAACAACAGTTGCAAGATCTAATACAGAAAAAGGAATGGTGTTCAGTAATTTTTTCATATTGCTTAAAAGTAGGCTGCAAAACTACACCCTATTTAAGCGAAACTTCATTTTCTAATCACTATATGACTTTAAATCCACGGAACTTCCAAAAGCAGGCAACTATTTAAAAGCCGCTAACGTATCTGTGAATATAAAGCTTAAGTAAAACCTAAATTACAAACATCATGAAAACTTATCTAACAAGTCGTGTTTGCATTTTTATAGCCATAACCGGGATCTTTTTTCTGCTTTTCTTTATCTGCAAAGTAGGTTAAACCATGCCTAACTCAATAAGCGCTTGTACTAACCTGAATTTGCTCTTATTCACAAAATATCTTTCAACTAATTCTTTTGCTTGTTGCCTATCCATTCAATTTTAGTGTTCATCAATAACTAAACGAGTGAAGGGATCCTTTAGGATAAAGAAATTTAAAAATTAGAATTACAATGTTAGAAATCCAAATGTTTATATATTTGCAACTATTTATAATAAGTCTAAATAAAATTTAATATGTATGCTTAAATCTCTAACTCTATTTTTATCTATCCTTACAGTGCAGGCATTTGCCCAAACTGGTACCATTAAAGGCACAGTAACCACTTCTGATGGTAAACCTGCTGAATTTGTAAATGTTGTTCTGGCCGGAACAAATAAGGCCAGCGTAGTAAACGAAGCTGGCAATTATACCATAAACAAAGTTCCTGCAGGAACTTATACGTTAACTGCAAGTTTTACCGGGCTTCTCACACAAAAAAGCACAGTAACAGTAACAGCCGGAGAAACCAGCGTAGTCAATTTTACTTTGACAGAAGACAACCGGCAATTACAGGAGGTTGTTGTAAACAGCAACAGCCGGCAAACAAATAAGGAAACCGATTATGTTGCCCGGATGCCATTAAAAAATCTCGAGAATCCGCAAGTATATAACGTTGTCGGCAAGGAGTTAATGAAAGAACAGCTGATGACCGACGTTAAGGAGGTTTTCAGGGCTGCCCCCGGCGTTGCGCCAACTGAATATGTTACCGGAAGCTTTGCTGTCTTATTCAGAGGCTTCACCAACTTCGATTACGCAAGGAATGGAATGGCAACATCAGTTTACAGATCTGGAACAGAAATAGCAAATCTGGAACGCGTAGAATTAATTAAAGGTCCATCAGGTACGCTGTTTGGCTCGCAAATATCCACATTTGGTGGTGCAATAAATCTGGTCACCAAAAAACCTTATGCAGCCTTTGGAGGCGAGATAGATTATAGCATGGGAAGCTTTGATCTAAGCAGGGCTACTATTGATCTGAATACACCACTAAATAATGAAAAAACAGTATTACTGAGATTCAATGCCGTAAAGCATCAGCAAAACAGTTCAAACGAATATGGCAAAAATAAAAGATACGTTATTAGCCCCAGTCTATCTTACCAGGCCAGCGACCGCCTTTCATTCCTGTTCGATTTTGAATATTTTAACAGTGATGCAAACCGCCTGGCATATACATTACTTTTTGGAGATCAAGTGCCTTTTAAATCTGCAAAAGATATTCCGCTTGGCTTTAAAAAATCTTTTTTCCAGAATGATCTGCTTAGCGACGCAGAGGCCACAAAATATTTTGGACAGGCCAAGTATCAGATTAGTAAAAACTGGACATCAACTACAGGCGTATCTCATGTAAATGAATTTTTAAACCACAGCTATCAACCTTATGTAGAATGGACTAATGCAACCACGGCCAAAACCAGTATCAGGCATTTTGGTCCAAGAGAAAGAACTTACGCAAATATCCAACAGAATTTTAACGGAAGCTTTAATACCGGTAAAATTCATCATAACATATTGATTGGTGCCAGTTATGAATTCAACGATGAAACACTTACTTACAAAGCCCTTGAACTCGACGAAATAGACATTACCCAGCCTTTCGAAAAATCGGGCCTGAGCAGGGTAACCGGTCTTTTGGCAGATAATTCAATAGCCTCATCTACTGATGCATACGGAGGAAACTCTTTTGGTGCATACGTTTCTGACGTGATCAACTGGACCGGCCGTTTGTCTACCATGTTAAGCTTGCGTTTTGATCGTTTTAAACAAACCTACGAAGGGGGCTTTGTTCAGCCATCACTTTCTCCCAAGCTAGGAGTTGTGTATCAGCTGGTGAAAGACAAAGTATCTTTATTTGGGAACTTTATGAATGGTTTTCAAAACCAGGGTCCACTTGAACAGCCTGATGGCAGTCTGTTTAAACCTAAACCCGTTTTTGCCAACCAAATGGAAGGCGGTGTAAAAGCCGAATTACCGGGCGGCGTGCTTGGTGGGAGTATTAGCTACTATCATATTGGTATCGACAATGCTTTGCGTACAGATGATGCACTATATAGTTTTCAGGATGGCAAGCAAGTGAGCAAGGGAGTAGAAGTAGAGCTTACTGCTAACCCTCTAACCGGCCTGAGTATTGTAGCCGGATACGGATATAATGAAAATAAATATACTAAGGCTGATGCATACGAAGGTAAGCTTGCGACTCAAGCACCCAAACATATCGTTAACTATTGGCTGAACTATCGTCTGCCTTTTGAAAGTATTAAAGGTATTGGAGTGGGTTTTGGAGGAAATTATATTGGCGATTCGTATCTTAATTCAAGCAATACTTATACCATTCCGGCGTATCATATTATTAATGCCGCTGTTTCTTACCAAAAGGAGAAATGGAAATTTGGTTTTAAATTAAACAACATCTCTAATGTAGAATACTGGGATTTGGTAGGAAACCCCCAATTTACCAGAAACTTTGTAGCTAACTTCTCTTTCAAATTTTAAGTTACTTTTAGACTCATTGGCCCTTTTTTGGGCAATTTACAATTGTCATCTCCTTTGGTAACCAAAGGAGATGACAATTGTAAATTAATAAATTGCTTCGAAGTCTAGCATAACTCCATTCTTGTCATACCTGCCCTTACTGTTAAAAACCTGGAAGAACTTATTCACAGCGCCGGATATGATTGTGCCGGCATCGTCCGTTTGAATCTTTACACCACTTCTGTACAAGAATTTTTTAGTACATGCACAGACGTATACAAGGATTTTTTGCAGAAGTATGGCATAAGGCAAGCTACAACCTTACTGGAAGTCAAAGGTCTTTTTGCAACCCTAACAGTCGAACTAGAAGCTACTGTAGTAAAATAGAGAAAAAGCCAGCAAGTGTACGCTCATTTGCTGGCCTTTCCTTTTTCTGGTGTTTTTACAGCAAACTAACCAGCTCTGCAATCCTGTTGGAAATTCCAACTTCATTATCATACCAGGCGACCACTTTAACCAATTTACCGTTAGTTTTGGTCAAACTACCATCTACAATCGAAGAATGTGTGTTTCCTAAAATATCTGAAGATACCATCGGTTCTTCTGTATATTCCAGTATACCTTTAAAAGTGCTTCCTGCATAGGATTTAAATAAGTTATTCAATTCATCGGCAGACACCTCCTTATTTAAATTTACCGATAAATCCACGATAGATGCATCAATTACCGGAACACGATAAGAATATCCATCCATTTTACCTTTTAAGTTAGGAAGCACATCACCAATAGCTTTGGCGGCACCCGTAGTGGTAGGGATAATAGAATATGATGCTGCGCGTGCTCTTCTTAGGTCTTTATGAGGTGCATCTTGCAAGTTTTGATCAGCAGTAAATGCATGAACAGTTACCATATACCCAGATTCGACACCAAATTCCTTATCAAGAATTGCTAATATTGGGGCAATGCTGCCTGTGGTACACGATGCTGTAGAATAGATCAGGTCGTCCCCTATCAGCTCATTATTCACCCCGTGTACAATCGTTTTCACCCCTCCTGTGGCAGGTGCTGTAATCAATACTTTTTTTGCACCTGCATGGATATGTGATTGTGCAGAACCCTTATCGGTAAACCTGCCTGTTGATTCTATTACCACATCTATCGCCAGGTCTTTCCATGGAAGCTTTTCAGGATCTTTTTCACTCAATAACTGTATGCGTTTTCCATTTGCAATGATCATATCCCCATCACTGGTTACCTCTCCGGGGAACCGACCATGTGCCGTATCATATTTAAGTAAGTGGGTAAGTGTTTTGATGTCTGTAAGGTCATTTACTGCGACAACTTCTATTTCTGGTCTATTTTGTAATGCCCTAAGGGTCATTCTGCCGATGCGGCCGAATCCGTTAATTGCTATTTTCATGTTGTTGTGATTAATTTGTTCTATATAAATTCGATTGAGAACTATCATTAATGCCAGGCGATTGAAGTGATGTCCTGAATGCGCGGCGATAATCGGATGGTGTAGTCATTAAATGCCTCAGAAATGTACGCCTCATGGAGACAAGATTATTAAGCCCGCATTTTTCAGCTATACTTTCAATAGAAACATCGGTATCTTCCAAATATTTCCTGGCCATTTCCACCCTTAGCTTTTCTATGAACTTGGCAGGTGGCAAACCTGTTTGCTTATGAAAAACCCTCGTAAAGTTCCTTGGGCTCATATTTAAATGTTCGGCCATCCGCGTTACATCCAAAGGCTGAGCCAGGTTCTCATTAAGCCATCCGTATAATTTCTGTGCAATATTGGTGCTTTCGTAAGCTGGCAATAGGTTGCCAAACTGGGCCTGAAAACCAGGTCTCGACAAGTAAAACACCAATTTGCGTGCTACTTGAATAGCGATATCCTTGCCGTGATCTTCCTCTACTAAAGCAAGAGCGAGATCTATGCCTGAAGAGACCCCTCCTGAAGTATATATCCTCCCATCCCCCATATAAAATGGATTAGTATTGACCTCAACAAGTGGGTACTCTTTCTTTAACCGATCACTCAACTGCCAATGTGTGGTTGCTTTTTTTCCATTTAACAATCCTGCTTCAGCTAAAACAAAAGCACCACCGCAAACTGACCCAATCCTGCTGTTACTTTTTTCATTGATGGTCGATAGCCAATTACAAAAAGTAGCGTATTCTGATTTTCCTAAAGTTTGAAAGTCATTTCCAGCTACGATAACAATGTCGATAGGTGTTGTAATTTCCAGGGCACTCTGCTGGCAAACCAGTTCCGCCCCAGCTAAAGTCGGTATGTGCTTCTTTAAGGTTGGAGATGCGATTACAACATCATAACCATGTTTAGAACCAGATAAGTATAAACACTTGTCTGCATTGGTAAAAACATCTACAGGACCCGAAAAATGGAGTAAGGTACGACCAGACATCGGTACGATTACCACTTTTTTCTTTAACTGATTCCTAATGAGAGCAGATTCATCGTCATTCATATAACAAATATACAGGGTAATATATTTGTCTCAAAGGACATATTTTATACAATTTAGGACAAAAAATTTATATATCAGATATGGATATAGGCTGATAATATGAATTTCTCCATCGTTTTACTTTAGAAGCGCAATGCTTGCTTCAAGTTCAGATATTTCTTTTTCTCTCTCTTCAATTAAAGTTGTTTGGTTATTAACATCTTTCTTCAGATCAGATATTTCGAGTTTTATTTCAAATGTCTGAGTTTCCTTTCCCAGGTCATTAACGAGATTTTGAACTTGTTTCAAGTTACGTTGTTGATCTGCCAAACTCGTCTTTGCCGCCCCTAATGACTCGGTTAACTCCTTAATTTCCATGATTTTTCAATTAACTCACAATGTACGCATAATAAACCGTTAAAAAATTAAGGTAAAATTCTATCTTGCATTATGAGATTACTTTTTAAATACCTGCTTTTTTTAGCTGTAATCCAATTTACAGCAGTTGTACAGCCTTTATTTGCCCAGGAAATAACAGCAGTTATCCCAGGAGATTTTGCCGACCCCTCAATTATCCGAAAAGGCAATGAATACTATTCCATCGGTACTTCCTCAGAGTGGGGCCCACACTTTCCAATATTTAAATCCACCAATTTAAAAACCTGGAAACAAACAGGCTATGTTTTCAAACAAGCTCCTGATTGGGCAAATGCTTCTTTCTGGGCTCCAGAATATTATTACCACAATAAAACCTATTTTATATATTACACGGCACGACGTAAAAAAGACGGTGTTTCTTGCATCGGAGTGGCCACTTCCAAATATCCTGATAAAGATTTCAAAGATCACGGAATCATTATTGAGTATGGTAAAGAAGCTATAGATGCGTTCGTATTTAACGACAAAGGCCAGCTATACATAACCTGGAAAGCCTATGGTTTAGACGGTAGGCCAATAGAAATACTTGGCAGTAAGCTGGCTAACGATGGACTATCCTTAATTGGCGATGCATTTACAATGATGAAAGACGAGAAGGGCATCGGTCTTGAAGGACAAAGCTTCCTTAAAAAAGACGATTATTATTACATGTTCTACTCTGTTGGAAATTGCTGTGGCAGTAAATGCGATTATAATGTTAGAGTCGCCAGATCTAAAACCTTTCGGGGACCATATGAAAACCATCCAAAAAACCCACTATTATATGAAAATGAATGGTGGAAATGCTCCGGACATGGCACTTTTGTAAACAGTCCTGATGGGAAATACTACTACATTTACCATGCTTATAATAAAGCCAGCAGTGTTTTCACCGGACGCCAAGGTATGCTTGCAGAGCTAACTTGGTCAGGCAAAAATGAGTGGCCAGAGTTCAAAGAATTATCACCTGCGCCAGGTAACCCGTCAGCCAATAATTTCAAGGCTAATTTCTCTACACAAAATCCATCTGTAGAGTGGCAATGGGATTTCAGAAACTCCACACCTAAATTAGCACAACAAAAAGGGAACCTTTATTTATCAGGCAATATTAAAAAAGAAAACAATGCTGGTATTGCGCTAACTATCCGTCCCGCTCATTTGAACTACGAAATGACCACGACCGTTGTGAATCGCAACAACGCTTTAAAAGGCCTGGTAGTTTATGGAGATGCAAATGCCGCAACAGGCATTGGAGTAGTAGGCAATAAAGTTCAGTTCTGGATGGTAAAGGATAATAAAGAAACTGTTTTAAATATAGCTACAATTGACAATCCTGAAACCCCTATTCAATTAAAAATGCTGGTAAAACCTGACTTCACCTGTCGTGTATACTGGAGACAAAAATCGAAAGACTGGAAAGAATTATCCGTAGATGATAAAGCATATTCAATAGATTTTCTTCCCCAATGGGATAGAAGTCCGCGACCTGGCCTAAATTTCAAAGGAGCCTCTACAGCAAATGCCCAATTCTCGTCCTTTGAACTTAACTATTTAGAAAAATAATGGACTTACTTAACTCCATCCGGAAAATTGATACAAGCTCCCTGGTAGATCGCGTGGAGACAAAACTTGTTGAGCTTCTTCAGGCGAAACAACTTAAAATTGGAGATAGTATTCCTACCGAGCTCGAGCTTTGCTCTTCTTTGGGTGTAAGCAGAACTGTTGTAAGAGAAGCGCTATTACGATTAAGAATGATGGGCCTAATCGACACTAAAAAGAAAAAAGGCACCGTAATTACAAGCCCTGATATTTTTGGCATACTCAGCAAAAGTATGAACCCATATATTCTGGACGAGGAAACTTTAAAAGAAATCTTTGAGATAAGATTAACACTTGAAATTGGAATGGCCGACTTCTTATTTCGAAACATCACACCTAAGGACATCAAAGAATTAAAAGCCATTGTCGAAAATGAGCCGGCAATGGCCAAAGATTATCTTTTTGAAATTGATCATGAAATAGCCTTTCATTCCAAACTTTATGAAATAACGGGGAACAAAACCATGAAGAAATTTCAGAAAATGCTACTCCCAATATTTGACTACGTAAACAACAGTGGCATGCTCAAGAAACCAACTACTTATGGAAAGTTTGTTTCGCACAAAGGGCTGGTTGATATCCTGGAAAACGGTTCTCCTGAATTATTCAGAAATGCGATGCGCAATCATCTTGAAAACCATTTTCTAAGATTATCTTAATTACTTGCTTCTTTAGGTGCCTGCTTATAAAGGCCTATTTCCGCAATAGCAGGATTTAACCTCGATGAAACAATCCTTAATCTTATTTCAGAAGCTGTAACAGGAGCAAAACGCAACAGGCGCTTATAACCTATGGTAGTGCCTTTTGCAGCTTCCTTCCACTCATCCCCTGCTTTATATTCTAAAACAAAGTTTTCTACTCGCTGTCCTATCCTCAAATTCTCCTGCAATAGCAACAAATCAAACTTCTTTGATTTTGATAATTTAAGATCAATAACAACCGTACTGTCACCAGGTTTGGTAGCCCAAACTGTATTATCTTTGCCATCAAACAATACACTTGATTTTTTTGCATTGCTGCCTTTAACTACTGCACCTGCCAGCAAGTTTACTGCAAATGTATTGTCCTTTTGTTTCTTAAAACCCTGCAACGACTTAATATCGCTATCACTAATCAAGCCTCTGGTATCTGGAGGTATGTTCAATAGCAAAACGCCATTCCTTCCAACCGAGCTGTAATAGATATCCATTAATTTCTCCGGAGATTTAACATCCTTGTCTTCGGTAGTATGATAGAACCATCCTGGACGGATTGAAACATCGATCTCTGCAGGGTACCATACCAGACTTTTTGCTTTTGCAATTTTTGATCTGCTGCCCAAGTCATTTGCCATCATATCTCTCGGTGCGAATTCAACTTTCTGCTGCGAGTTTTCAGCTATTTTTTCGGTCTTTAGTTCATCACCAGGCACAACACTCCATTCAGTCTCCCTGCCATAGCCGCTTTCCGTTCCTACCCATCTTACATCTGGTCCTGAAACCGCAATAGTAGCCTTAGGTTGCAGTTTACGAATCAACTCATACCATCTGTTATACTCATAAACCTGTTTTTTACCGGAAGGGCCCTCGCCGTTTGCACCATCAAACCAAACTTCATCTATCTGTCCATATTGAGTTAACAATTCCGTAAGCTGGTTAATGAAATAGTTATTGTATTCCATGCTACCAAAATATTTCGAATTGCGATCCCATGGGGACAGATAAATTCCAAATCCGATACCGAATTCCTTACATGCATCAGCGGTTTCCTTTACAACATCTCCTTTCCCTTCTTTCCAGGGACTATTTTTTACAGAATGTTCTGTGTATTTACTTGGCCACAAACAAAAACCATCGTGGTGTTTTGCTGTTAAAATAATTTGCTTAAAACCGGCTTCCTTACAAACCTTAACCCACTGCCTCGCGTCCAGATCTTTCGGATTAAATATTTTAGGGTCTTCAGATCCATCCCCCCATTCTTTATTGGTAAAGGTATTTATCCCGAAGTGTATAAAAGCGGTTAATTCTAACTGCTGCCACCTTAATTGCCGGGCGGCAGGGACTACATTAGCAGCTTTTTTTACAATATCCTTTTCAGTATCTCCAGGATTAATTTCAACATAGTTTTTATTGGTAAAGATCTGAGCAGAACTACTGTTTGGTAAGCCCGCGCAAACAACCAACTGAAGCCCTATTAATAGGATCCAGTTTAGCCTGTTAAAATAATACCTCTTCTTCATAATCTGATTAAATTGAATAATGATCAACTTCAAAGAAAGCTTGATTTTCATTATCAATAGTGTAATTTTTTGTCAAAACATTAAGTGATTTTGTCAAAAAACAGCTTAGTCTATTTACTTAGCAAAGTATTCATAACCTCTTCAAATTCCTTTTTATACTGCACAAAATACTCGCCGGTACCAGGGCCATAAAATGAAGTGTTAATATGATTCACCAAGCCTTTTTTATCTAATATGATACTTGTAGGGAAAACTTTAATGGCGGTTAACTGAGGTAAAGTCTTTTCTGTTTTTTCAGGATCTCCGGCAGTAACGCCAGTAATTAGCATTGGATATTCAACCTTAAACTGTTGCTGAAACTTTTGCAGGCTTTTTCTCGACCTTGCCTCATCTGTACTTAATTCATAAGCTAGTGCAATCACCTCTACACCGCGGTTTTTATTCTTGCGGTAATAGTCGCTTAAAAAAGCCATTTCGTCCATACAGTTAGGGCACCAGGAGCCCATTAGCTGTAAAACAACCACTTTATCTTTAAATCTTTTATCATTTATAGATACCACATTACCTTCAAGGTCTTTAAAACTAAAATCCAGTCGGCCACTTTCTCCTTCCTTAAGCGCAGTTACCGGAGCTTCCAATTTAACATTGGAGTCTTTTACGGCAGTCCATTTTTCTAATGACGTAGCACCGCTATACAGTGTACCCTTAATGCTATCTCCCTTAATTTTAGCAGAGAAAACAAGCGCGTGTATACCATCAAAAGTTGAGATCATTAGGGAATCACCGATTATGGTGCCATCAAGATAACGGTAATCGCCAGAAGGAGTTAGCACTGAACCACCTACTTTCTGACCATTTTGCGTGAACTCTCCAATTGCCAGTCGCTCAGACTGATCAGCCCTGGTAAACTCAATCTTCCATTTCCCTTTAACAGATACCTTACCGGCACTTCCTTTTGGAAAACGGCTGGCTTTTGAGGTGGCAGAGAACGGCATAACCAGATCTTTAACAGATCCGCCCTTTATCCATACACCATTTAAACTGTCCTTATTGATAATTTTAACCCTAAACGACGACTCGAATACGGGCATTTTTATTAAAAGCGAATCTTTAGAGATCCATGTCATTTCTGTTTTAAGTCGTTCAGTATCATTTACCACATAGCAAATTGTAGTATTACCTTGCTTTTGAATTCCTAGTTCAAAAGGTATTTCGTTTCCATCTGCCCGATGCAATACTGCTTTCCATTTTCCTTGTTGCAAATTAATCTGCGCATTGCAGAATAGAGAAAAGGCCGTTAGAACAGCCAATAATGCATATCTTACCATATTTCTAGTACTCTTAGTC
>NZ_JBFTIZ010000001.1:0-80563 GCF_056395165.1 Pedobacter sp. 10L46_2 | reverse complement strand
CCTTAAACGGTACAACGGCTGTTGAATTATTAGAAAAGAAAGGTTATACCGTGACCTATACTTTTGAAGATTTCAAAAAAAGCAATGCAGACAAGTTGGTTGGACTTGTTCCCGATAATGAAACAAGACCAAAAATTGAGGGCCGCGGAGAATTCTTAACCGAAGCCTTCTTAAAAGCTACTCAACAGTTAGCCAAAGATCCAAAAGGTCTTTTCATGATGCTTGAGGGCGCTCAAATAGACTACGGTGGCCATAGAAACAATGTCTCGCAAGTGATCACCGAAAACCTTGATTTTGACAAAGTAATTGGCAAAGCACTTGAATTTGCAGACAGTAATGGCGAAACACTTATTGTGGTTACTGCTGATCATGAAACCGGAGGCTTAACACTTCTCGATGGCGACATCCAATCAGGCTATGTATTGGGCGAATTCTCTACAAATGACCATACAGCTGTTCCAGTCCCGGTGTTTGCTTATGGCCCTCATTCAGATGATTTCAGAGGCGTATATGCTAACACCGAGATATTCAAAAGACTATTAAAATACATTAAAAAATAGTTACACACTGAAGCAACAAATAAGAGTTTTTCTAATCGTCAGAAAGGCTCTTATTTGTTGTCTTCTTTATAACATAGGCAAACATATCAGCCCTTATATCAAACCCTAGCTTCTTGTACAGCATAATAGCACCATAGTTATCATTTCTAACGTGTAAAAAAGGAATCTCCGACTTCTTCAATATCCTTTTGATCTGCTCGCGAAGCAGCTGATAGGCATAACCTTTACCAAGATGATCCGGGTGAGTGCACACTGCACTAATCTCAGTATATGGTGTAGGATTGAGCCGGTGCCCTGCCATGGCAATCAAATTATCACCACTAAATACACCTGTATAATTTCCAAACTCAATTGTTCTTGCTCTAAATGGCCCTGGTTGGGTCAACTCCACAAGAGCCGTCATCTGATTAACGTGTGATTTATCCAAATCTACAAAATCAATGTCGGTTCCTGTCGGAATCTCTTTAGATTCATAGATCATCTGAAACATATCAATTTGTGCAATAACTTTCCACTGATCAGGAATATCGACAGCAGCGGGTGTAAAAACAATAAACAGGCTTTCCAAGGCACTGTTTTCATAAAGCGCTTCAAAATCAAGCTTAGAATTATCCTTCAGACCTGCAAATGAAGCAATATCTTCCAGGTAATATTTTACCTGATCTGTACCGCTCGAAAAAGCACTATGAGCCGAATTTAAAGCATTGTAGATGGGATTATCTAAAGTATGGGTCATTTTGTAAATTAATTATTTATTATTGTTAAAACCAAGTAAACCATATGCACCCTTTAAGCAATCTGTTCCTCGCTATAGTTTTATTAATCTCCTCCTTAAAAACAAATGCACAATCGCTTAATCCTCCTTCAGATTTGAGGGTCGATTTGCTTCTGAATGCTGATAAAGTATGGAAAAACGGAGTGCCGGCAGCGCTATCACTTCAGGAAGCAAAGCAATCCGACTCCACCTATCAAGTGGCACTTATAGCCAATCAAAACCCATATTTCTCCTGGGTAGTAAATGATAATTCAGATGGCAGTTCCCAAACCGCATATAGGATTCTTGTGGCATCGTCTCCAGACAATCTTAAAGCGAATAAAGGAGATTTTTGGGACTCACAAAAAGTTATTCAAAACCAACAGACGGGAATCATTTACCGTGGTCAGAAGCTTAAACCAAATACTGTTTATTACTGGAAAGTAAAGGTCTGGAATAATAAACAAACCCCAAGTGATTACTCAAAACCCATCTCCTTTATTACCGACAGTATAATAAAGCCCTATCAGACTGCTCATCAACCCCTTGTAAAATCATTGGAAAAACCGGTTCTAAGTAAGCAATTAAACAATCTTAACACTTTATATGATTTTGGGAATGATGCCTTTGCTCAATTAAAAATGCGCATCAAATCAGCAGCTGATGGAGATACCTTGCAAATCCACGTGGGTGAAGCAATAGATGCCACAGGTCGCGTCGAAAGAAAGCCCAGAGGTACCATCCGCTACCGTTTATTAAAGCTAGCCTTGCAAAAGGGAGAACATAATTATGATCTTAAATTTTTAGCCGACGAACGTAACACCGGATCTAAGGCCATACTAATGCCAGATTACATCGGGGAGGTGCTTCCCTTCCGATATGTGGAACTTGAAAAGAATGATAAAGCAATAATTGAGGTACAACGTTATGTTGTAAACTATCCTTTTAATGATCAAGCCTCATCATTTAAAAGTTCCGACACCCTTTTAAACCAAATATGGGATCTTTCTAAGCACACCATTAAAGCCACCTCATTTACAGGCTTGTACGTTGATGGCGACCGTGAGCGGATTCCCTACGAAGCTGATGCGTTAATTAATCAGCTGTCGCACTATGCTTCCGATGCTGAATTTAACATGGCTAAAAGATCTTTGGATTATCTGATTTATCATGCTACCTGGCCAACTGAATGGTCATTACAAAACCTGCTGATTGCCTGGAATGACTACCTGTATTCTGGCGACATCAGGACCGTAAAGCTTCTTTACCCTCAATTAAAACCAAAACTGTTGCTTGCCCTTGCCAGGCCTGATGGCCTAATCAGTACAAGAACTGGCAAGCAAGATAGTAGCTTTACCAAATCCATCCATTTTTCTACCTTTAATGGCGAAAAGGTACTTAAAGACATTGTAGATTGGCCGCAAAAAGGAGGTTTTGGATTGCCACCCTCCTATCCTGGCGAAACGGATGGTTTTGTTTTTACAGACTATAATGCCGTAGTAAATGCCTTTCATTATCAAGCATTGATTTGCATGAGGGATCTGGCCCTGGCATTAGGAGAAAAAGCAGATGCTACATTTTACAGGCAGCAAGCCAACAAAGTAAAACAGGCCTTTCAACATAATTTTATAAACCCGGACACAGGAACGATAAAAGATGGTGAGGATACCATGCACAGCTCCTTACATGCTAATATGCTTGCCCTTGCTTTTAACCTGGTACCAATTGAGAACAAGGCAAAAGTAATAGCCCACATCCGCTCAAGAGGAATGGCCTGCAGCGTTTATGGAACACAGTTTCTGTTGGATGCACTTTATAATGCAAATGAAGCAGAATACGGGTTACAGTTGTTAACCTCAACCGACAAACGTAGCTGGCATAATATGCTCCGTTCTGGTTCAACCATGACAACAGAAGCCTGGGACACGGATTACAAAAACAATCAGGACTGGAATCATGCCTGGGGTGCTGCTCCTGCTAATATTATTGTCAGGAAACTTATGGGAGTCGAACCGTTAACGCCTGCTTTCGGAACCATACAAATAAAACCCCAGCCCGGCACACTTCACTCCGCCGAGCTCCAGTTATCCACCTTACATGGAAAAATCAATGTTGCTTTTACTAAAACCACAGCACAGTTTCAATTAAAAACCCTTATTCCACCCAATACCACAGGAGTAGTTTATTTGCCAAAAGAAACAGAAAATGACAAGATAATCAAAGACGGAAGATCATTAAAAGCAATATCAGACGGCAAGTTTTGGGTAGTCAGAGATGTTAAATCTGGTACACATGTCTGGGAAGTAAGGTATTAGTTCAACTTTACTAAAAAGGTAATTATACCTCATTCGCAACCTTTGCAAACTTATTTCTGTACTCTATTGGAGTGAGGCCTGTTATCTTCCTGAAAATATCCCTGAATGCTTTGGTATCGGTATAACCTACACCATACATTACTTCTGTCACATTCTTTCTTGAAGCTTCAAAAAACTTCTTGGCAGCTTCTATTCTTACCCGTTGTATGTACTCCATTGGTGTGTTAGTTGTTGCATCCTTAAACCTTCGTTCAAAAGTTCTTCGTCCAACATTTGTAAGGTTCACCAAATCTTCAATACTTATTTTGTCTTCATAATTTATCTCAATATAACTCTGTACCTTTTGAATGTCTGCATCACCATGGTTTTTCTGTCCTTTGAAAATGGCAAACTGCGACTGGCTGTCTCTACCTATATCTAAAGCAAAATATTTGGAGATCATCACAGCCGTTTCTCTGTCCGAAAACTTTTCTACCAGGTACAAGATCAAATTCCACAAACTACTTGCGCCACCGCTACTATAGATGTTATTGTGTTCGGTAATGATCGCACCATCTTCTACTTCTACTTGTGGATATTTCTCTCTAAACTCGCTTATATGTGCCCAATGGGTAGAGCATTTTTTTCCATCTAGCAAGCCTGTTTCTGCAAGCAAAAAAGCACCTATACATAAACTTGCAAGGCTGGAGCCGCTTTGATGAAGCTTTTTGAAGTACGGTATTGCTTCCGCATTAGCTTGGATGCCTGCGTTAGTGTCTCCAAAAGTGGGTGGTATAATGAGCAGGTCGGTATGGGCAACATCTTTGAGCAGCCTGTCTGTTTTTACGGTGTATTCGCCGTTGTTGGCAGGCACATATTCATTTAAGCCTACATACTCTACTTTGAAAATGGGCTTTTTACCAAATGTCGTTAAAAATTCATTGGCCGTGTTAAAGGTCCTGAATGCTGGGGTAATAGCTTCTATTACTCCATACTGTGGAACGAAAACTGAAACTTGCATATAATTTTGACTTAACTAAAGGTATATACTTTTGTCGTAATTCACCTCTAATTTGTCGTTTTTACAATAGACCAGGTTTCGGAGTCTGTAGCATCTTTGTAATGTAATCAATTACTAAAAATAAAAATGATGGCAGAACAAACAAAAATTACGGTAGAAGCAACAGTGAATGCTCCCGTAGAAAAAGTATGGAAGGCTTGGAATACACCAGCCGACATTATCCAATGGAACACCCCTGACCCAAGCTGGCATACGCCAAGCAGCGAAAACGATCTCCGCATAAACGGAAAGTTTAAAAATAGAATGGAAGCTAAAGATGGCAGTTTCGGTTTTGATTTTGAAGGCACTTATGACAAGGTTGAATTGTATAAAGAAATAGCTTATACCATGGCTGACGGCAGAACTGCGACAACATTATTTACAGAGAAAAACGGTAAAACCACACTTGCAACAACTTTTGATCCGGAAACTGAGAACGACCCTGAATTTCAGAAACAAGGTTGGCAGGCTATTTTAAACAATTTTGTGAAATACGTAGAGAGCAAATAATTAGTAATAATAAAATTAAACAAAATGAAAAAGAATAAAATAATCTTTTGGGTGGCTACATCAATCCTCATACTTTGGGAAGGTGTAATGCCACTGGGTACAGTGCTATTTGCACCGGAATATGTAAATGCAGGTACAAAACCTTTAGGCTATCCCGATTACTTTGCTTATACGCTTATATATTGCAAGGTACTTGGAATTATAGCAATCTCTTTGCCTAAAATCCAGGGGAAGTTAAAGGAATGGGCATATGCTGGGCTTGCCTTTAGTTTAATCTATGCTTTCATCAGTCATGCCTGTGTAGATCAAAATATCGCGTTTATGCTACTGCCACTAATAGTACTGGGCATCCTCGCGGTTTCTTACATCTATAATAATAAAATTCAGAACAATGGCTAAAACAAATTATCAGTCGATTGATGAGTACCATCTCGCATTTAGTGGCGAAGCGCTCGAAAGAATGCAAAAGATCAGGAAAACTATTCATGAAGTAGTACCAGATGCAGAGGAAACTATCAGTTATCAAATACCTTGTATTAAATACAATGGTTACCTGATATACTATTGTGCATTTCCTAATCACATCTCATTATCGAACCCCTTTAGTGAAGCCTTTTGGGCACATTTTAAGACTGATCTGGAAGGGTACAAAACAAGCAAGGCTGTTATCCAATTTCCAATAGATAAACCGCTTCCTGAAAAGCTAATTAAAAGAATTGTGGCATTCAGGAAAAAGGAGAATGAGGAGAAAGCAATTACAAAAAAGAAATAATTGATTGATCAATTATGCTTTAAAAAAATGAAAGATAATATGGTTTCATTACATCGGGTAATTATGGCAAGCCTGGAGAAGGTATTCCAGGCTTTTTCCCTCCCAATAAAAATTCCCGACGCATAATTCAGTATAGGATGTTAGTTAAGAATAGCAATAAATTAATAAGTGGAATCTTTATCACATTTTCCGGGAATTGTAAAAGGGCACTCACATTTTACCAAACCTGCTTTGGCGGAACCCTGCATTTTGAAACATTTGATAGGGAATTACAGGGTTTTACAGAAAAACCGGTCATTAGTGGCTCGTTAGTTTCTGATAGTATAGTTATTCACGGTTCGGATCTGGTCCACAACGAAGGAAGAAAAATAGGGAATTATCTTTCTATCTTTTTACGTTGTAAAAATACAGATGATAGGAAAATACTTATTGAGAAAATAAAATCTGGCCACAGGGGCCTATCGTACAGGAATTATGAAGAACAGGTGCTAATTGAAGTAACTGATGCTTTTGATGTGACCTGGATATTAGGTATTTAAAACGAGAATCAGAAAATCGGTCATAAAAAAAAGCAGTAACCATAAGATTACTGCTAGTCTTTATACTCTTAATTAATCTTTATACTTTTAATTGCTCTATCCAAAGCATAATCTTTAATTCCTGGCACTTTTAGTCCTTCCGCACGGAATACGGTAAGATCTGTCATACCTAAAAACCCAAGAAAAGCCTTCAGATAGGGGGCAACAAAGTCGTTGGCTTTCCCTGGTCCCTCTGAATAAACGCCACCGGATGACATAGCTACATAAACTTTTTTCCCTGTAACCTTTCCGATAGGGCCGTTTTCACCATATCCAAAAGTTATTCCTGCCCTGGTAATATGATCAATCCATGCCTTTAGTGCTGAATGAATAGTAAAGTTAATCAGTGGTGCCCCAATTACAATGATGTCTGCAGCGAATAATTGTTTAACTAAATGATCAGAAAGCAGGATAGATTCCTTTTCTTCTTTGGTCAGCTCATCGCTGGGAATAAAGAATGCACGGAGGACTTCAGGTTTGAGATGTGGTATTTCAATATCGACCAGATTTAACTCTTCAACAATGCTACCCGGATACTTTTCCTGAATTTCTTCAACAATGGCATGACCTAATTTAATACTGTACGACGTCGCACCTTGTATACTTGATTTTAAATGAAGGATATGTTTCATAAAATTGATTAATTATCAAGGGCAAAGCTAGGGCTAGGAGGTGATAAAAAGTTAGTCGTTACCCAAAGGTAAGCGCTTACATCGGGGTAAGTGATTATCTTTGCGATTATGAAAGTCATTAAAAATCAGCCGATACCAAGCAAGACAGAATGCGCGGGCTCACTTAGAAATGTTCTTGACGCCCTCTATGTGCTAAATGGGAAATGGAAGTTGGCTTTGATCCTTTCACTTGTACAATCATCCAAGCGTTTCAATGAAATTCAGAATGAAGTCTCCGGAATCTCCTCCAAGGTCCTAGCTAAAGAATTAAAAGATTTGGAATTGAATGACTTCATCAAGCGGAATGTGTATCCTACCCAACCGGTAAGTATTGTTTACGAGGCGACCAGTTATAGCCTGACCTTAAAAAATGTGTTGGCTGAACTAAGTAGCTGGGGGGAGCAGCACAGGGAAAAAGTTAAACAAAGCATGCGGAAGGAGTCTTGAATGGGAAAAGCCTCGATGTTGATTAAACACCGAGACTTGTCGTCCAAGCGTTACATTTGTTGAACACCGTTCAGGACGATTTAATGCATTTGGCGAACATCGAAGATGATCTAGCTATTGCAACTACCTCTTAGCAACGGTCACTTTTACTGAAATCACGTTTAAAAAGTACCTTACCATTTTGCTCAATATAATCCCCTGATACAATCAAATAGGGATGACTTGGCGAATTCCCTGCGCTGCGGCTTTTTACAGTTATTTTGTCATTCACTTTCAGGCTAGTTAACGGCTGAAACTCTTTAGGAGTAAATTGCATCATGTATTGTTCACCATCAATCTTCACGATAAGCCATTTTGGCCCTCCTGATTTTGCATTTTCACGATGAAAAGTAACAGAGGTGACCACGGCCTCCATATTCGCGAAAGACTCGATGTAGCCCTTTATTTTATCATGACTGCCCCTCACCTTTTTGCCTTCAGGAGATGCCTCCCATACCTTATATTTTATACCGTCAGGAGTTCCCTCCCATTGTTTCCTGGGATCCAGTGCGACTTTCTTGTTTGCAATGGACAACGGTTCTGAAGACCGACCGGTTTCAGTTTTAATGTTACGATTGGCAAATACTAGCCCGCTTACTACAACCAATACGAAGATCATCGCATAGGTGACATTTTTTTTATTTTTCATATTTTTTCAAATTGATTCAGCGAATCTACTTTGATATTTTGCGGGTCGAGTGGTTCGGATTGTAAATAAAAATGTAAACTTTGTAAATAAATCGTAAATAGTAGGATAATCGTCCGTCTTGAAGGATCCAGAATGAAATTCTTGCAGTTCTTATCCGAAAACACGACCAAATCTGATCGCTTTCCGAAGCCCGTAGGAGTTCCGTCCGATAGTTATCGGCACGATCCCCCTGTTCCATGAAATGGATGAAAACGACAAAAGCGATCGTTTCTGATCGCTTTTAGTAGCCCGTAGGGGAATCGAACCCCTGTTTCCAGAATGAAAATCTGGCGTCCTCACCCCTAGACGAACGGGCCATTTGGTTGCCTCAGCTTTATTAAAGCTGCGAACCTTTTGGTAGCGGGGACCAGACTCGAACTGATGACCTTCGGGTTATGAGCCCGACGAGCTACCAACTGCTCCACCCCGCACTATGTCTTTCTTAATAAAAAAACCGCTCATTTTTTTAAAGCGGTCGCTGTAGCCCGTAGGGGAATCGAACCCCTGTTTCCAGAATGAAAATCTGGCGTCCTCACCCCTAGACGAACGGGCCATTTTGATTGCCACAGTTTTAATTAAAACTGCGAATCTTTTGGTAGCGGGGACCAGACTCGAACTGATGACCTTCGGGTTATGAGCCCGACGAGCTACCAACTGCTCCACCCCGCACTATATACAATTTGGTAGTTTTTGCTAAATCCTTAACTCTTCTTCCGAATTGGAATGCAAAGATATAATTCGTTTCTTTGCGGTGCAAATTTATTTCAAAAAATATTTTTATGTCGCATAAAGCAGGTTTTGTAAGTATCATAGGTAAGCCCAATGTGGGTAAATCTACCTTAATGAATGCCCTGGTGGGCGAAAAACTTTCGATCATCACTCCGAAAGCCCAAACAACCCGCCACCGTATTTTAGGAATTGTTAATGAAGAAGATTATCAAATAGTTTTTTCTGACACGCCGGGCATCATAAAACCTCGATATGGTCTGCAGGATTCTATGATGAGTTCCGTAAAAGGAGCACTAACTGATGCAGATCTAATCCTGTTTGTTACCGACATTAACGAGCAGCACGACGAGAATGATGTATTAGAGAAAATCATCAATACTACTATTCCAATGATTGTGTTAATCAACAAGATCGACAATGCAACCCAGGAACAGGTAGAAGAAAAGTCAGCATACTGGCAGGAAAAATTAAATCCAAAGCACATATATGCCATCTCAGCACTTCATCAATACAACCTGGAAGGCATCCTTACCATGATATTAGATCATTTACCGGAACATGCGCCGTTTTATGATAAAGAAGACCTTACAGATCGTAACCAAAGATTCTTTGTATCTGAGATCATCAGAGAAAAGATCTTTAACAACTATCAAAAAGAAATACCCTACAGTACGGAAGTAGTTATTACTGCCTTTAAAGAAGAAGAAAATATCACCAAAATCAGTGCTGAAATTATAGTAGAACGCGATTCTCAAAAAAACATACTGATAGGCAAAGGAGGTGCAAGTCTTAAAAAGGTAGGAACTGAAGCACGTAAGGATATTGAGAAATTTTTGGATCAGAAAGTATTTCTTGAAACCTTTGTAAAAGTAATTCCAGACTGGCGCAGTAAAAAGAACTACTTAAAAAGTTTCGGGTACGAAAATTAAGCTTACCTTTGCAACCCCTTAATAATTAATACAATTCACAACACAATATGAGCAATATTATCGCAATCGTCGGAAGACCAAACGTAGGCAAATCTACCCTCTTTAACCGCTTAACAGAAAGTCGTAAAGCCATTGTCGATGATTTTAGCGGCGTAACCCGCGACCGTCACTACGGTTCAGCTGAATGGACTGACAAACAATTCACTGTAATTGATACTGGTGGTTACGTAGCAAACTCTGAAGATGTTTTTGAAGCAGCTATCCGCGAGCAAGTGGTTATCGCTATTGAAGAAGCAAGTGTATTATTGTTTATGGTTGACGTAACCACAGGCATTACAGATCTTGACGACGAAATAGCGCAATTACTTAGAAGAAGTAAAAAACCTGTATTTACAGTAGTAAACAAGGTTGATAATACACAACTACAAAACGAAGCTGCGGTGTTTTACGGATTTGGCCTTGGCGAAATCTACCCTATCTCGTCTATGACAGGATCAGGAACAGGTGATCTTCTTGATGATGTGATCAAAAACTTTGAAGATCTTCCTGAAGAAGAAAACACGCTTCCTAAAATCACAATCGTAGGTAGACCAAACGTTGGTAAATCTTCTTTAATCAATGCACTGATTGGTAAAGACAGAAACATTGTTACTCCAATTGCAGGTACAACCAGAGACTCTATACACATTCATTATAATCAGTTTGGACATGAATTCATGTTTATCGATACTGCCGGTTTACGTAAAAAAACCAAGGTAAAAGAGAACATTGAGTTTTATTCTGTAATGCGTACAATTAAAGCCTTAGAAGAAGCCGATGTGGTGATCTTAATGGTTGATGCAACCGAAGGTTTAGAATCGCAGGACGTGAATATTTTCCACCTTGCAGAGAAAAACAAGAAAGGTATCGTAATTCTTGTAAACAAATGGGACTTAATAGAGAAAGACAATAAAACTGTAAAAGCATTCGAAGAGCAGATTCGTCAGAAATTGCAGCCTTTTACTGATGTGCCAATTGTATTTACTTCAGTAGTAACTAAACAACGTATTTTCCAGGCTATTGAAACCGCTTTAGAAGTACATAAAAACAGAGGCAAGAAAATCCCAACATCTAAATTAAACGATGTAATGTTGCCGATCATAGAAAACTATCCGCCACCTGCATTAAAAGGAAAGTACATCAAAATAAAATACATCACACAGATCAATGGAACATCACCAATGTTTGCTTTCTTCTGTAACTTACCTCAATACATTAAAGAACCTTATAAAAGGTTTATCGAGAATAAGCTTCGTGAACATTTTGATTTTAGCGGAGTACCAATCCAGATTTATTTCAGACAGAAATAAGCTTACTGCAAGCTATTTAACGCCTGTTTTACCATAGCATCACTTAGGTTAAGCGCTTTATAATAACCCGCATCACCTAAGTGATACTTACATAAAAGCACCTTCATATCATTTAGGATCAGTGGTTTTGCCGAAGCCAGCTGTTTCTGATCAACAACAACATTACGATTCTGAATATACTTTAGCAGGTCACGATAGTCTGCTTCACTGACATTAAAAGTAGCCAGATTCTGCTCAATAAATGGTGCAGAGTATCTGCTGGCTAAAACATCATAAACAAAATCAAACAATATCTTTTTAGACGCCAGCATAGTATAACATTTGTTATAACCCATAGTATCCATTTTTACATAAATATCTGGCTGGATACCACCTCCTACTAGTCTGCCCTTTATACTATCCTTTTTAACAATTTTTTTCGAAGCAGTAAGCTCTCCATCATTAAAACGATTCTCTATCTCATCCTGATAAGCTTTATAGCCATCTTTATACGATTTCTGAATACTTCTGCCAGATGGAGTATAATAACGTGCAATTGTTAAATTCAATGCAGATCCATCTACAAAAGGAAATTGCTCCTGAACAAGTCCTTTACCAAAAGAACGGCGACCGATAATAAGCCCCCTGTTTAGATCTTGTACCGCGCCCGCCAGAATTTCGCTGGCCGATGCCGTGTTTTCATTAATAAGCACCACTAGTTTACCATCTTCAAACTCACCTCCACCTGTGGCCACATAATCTGTGCGCGGCTCATGTTTTCCTTCGGTATAAACAATTAATTTATTCTCCTCAAGAATTTGATTAGCCAGCCCCGTTGCCGCCGTTAAATAGCCTCCCCCGTTGTCCCGAAGATCAAGTACCAGCTTTTTCATCCCTTCAGATTTAAGCGACTTTATAGATTCCACAAAATCACGATCAGTATCTGACCCAAATTTACTGATCCTCACATAACCAACTTCGCTGTTAAGCATATACGACGCATCGATACTACTCACCAGTACCCTATCGCGTTTTACCGTAAAAACAGTTGCCAGGCTACTGCCAGGATGCACAATAGTTAATTTTACTGCAGTACCCTTTTTTCCCTTGATCTTACCAATCATCTGTTCTCTTGGCAAAGCCTTGCCACTAACAAAAATGGTATCTATTTTAATAATTCTGTCGCCCTGTTTTATTCCGGCCAAAAATGCCGGGCCATCCTTAATTACATTTGTAACCAGCAGGGTGTCATTTAAAATGTAATATTCAATGCCTATGCCCTCAAAGTTTCCATTTAATGATTCAGCAAATTCATTCGCTTTTTCTGGTGGAAGATATATGCTATGAGGATCAAGTTTATGCAATAAACTATCAATAGGCAGGTTATTTAAGCTATCGGCATTAACCTCGTCTACATAGTTTTTATTAATGATATGAAGAATTTCATCAACCTTTTGCGCATTATTATCCGCTATATATGTTGTCTTTTGGAAGGTATATCCCTGGTCTTTCAGAAACTTATACCCAAAAAACATCCCACCTATTAAAGTAACTGAATAAGTGAGGGCAATTAAGAGATTATAACGGGTATTCTTTTTCATGGCTAAAGGCACCGTAAAGGTACAAAATTAGACTGTTATATAATCAATTAACCGCTTTGATTTTTATTTGTTTAGTATTTTTTCTATTACTTTATAATTGAGAAGAAATCCTTATTTTGAATTGATTTCCCCTATTATTTCTGGTTTAACAAGAAAATCACGAATTTTAACAAAAATTAATCTAATGATAAGAGTAACCGAGCAAGAATCAACGTATAACGATATTGATAAAATGTCAGTACTTGAAATTCTAAAGGGCATAAATGATGAAGACAAAACAGTTCCCTATGCTGTGGAAAAAGTAATTCCTCAGATAGAGAAACTGGCTTCTGCTGTTGCCGAGCGAATGATAAACGGGGGAAGGTTATTTTACATCGGTGCAGGCACAAGTGGCCGACTGGGTGTTGTTGATGCCTCAGAGTGCCCTCCTACCTTTGGTGTTCCGTTTGATTGGGTTGTTGGAATTATTGCCGGCGGAGACACTGCCATACGAAGAGCAGTTGAAAATGCTGAAGATGATGACCAGCAAGCATGGATAGATCTGCAGGAATTTAAAATTGATGCCAACGACTGTTTAATTGGTCTTGCCGCATCTGGAACCACGCCATACGTTATCGGCGGACTAAACACTGCCCGTAAAAATGGCATTTTAACGGGTTGTATTGTATGCAACGAAGGGGGGCCGATAGCTGCTGAAAGTGATTTCCCTGTAGAGGTAGTAGTTGGTCCTGAATTTTTAACAGGTTCTACCAGAATGAAGTCTGGAACTGCACAAAAACTGGTTCTAAACATGCTTAGTACTACGGTAATGATAAAACTAGGCAGGGTAAAAGGCAACAAGATGGTAGACATGCAGCTAACCAATCATAAACTGGTAGACAGAGGTACACAAATGGTAATGGACGAACTGAATATAGATTATGAACATGCTGCTGATCTGCTTATCCGTTATGGAAGTGTCCGCAAAGCGGTTGAATCTACTCATAAATAACCCGACATGCACGAAATAGAGCCTTACTATCTATGGCGTGATGACTATATCGCGGCAGAAGATGAGCGTTCTCCGTTCTACAACACTGAGTACTCGGAATTTTATTTCGACAAGCAGCTGTACAATTTTCTGTTACATCCCCAATGGGATGATTTCGGATCAAGTACAATGTATCTTAAAGTACTGTATGTTGACTACGATAGAAATTATGCAGTCATAGAGCTTATTGGAGAGTGGAACGATGCCATCGGCAACGACATTATGCTTCTGAAACGTGAAATCATTGAACTGATGATTGACGAAGGCATAAATAAATTCATACTGATAGGCGAAAACGTACTGAACTTCCATTCTTCTGAAGATAGTTATTATGAAGAATGGTTTCAGGAAGTTGAAGATGGGTGGATTACAGGCATCAATTTCCAGGAACATGTAATCAATGAATTCCGTAACAGCAATATAGATTATTACATCAATTTTGGTGGCGAACTTGACGATATGGCATGGAGAACCTTAAAACCCCTTCAGTTTTTCAAGAAAGTTGAAGAAATCCTGACAAAAAGGCTAGGGGCATAGCTTTTGTTAGAATGAAACAATTCGTATCTTTAAATAAATTTAAAACACATGAATAATAACAATAATAATGATTGGGCACAACAGTCCGTTTTTGTAGAAGACTTAACTGGTAAAGTTGCCAAGAAATTCTTCGCGAATGTTTTTTTATGGATGTTTATAGCTCTTGGTTTATCAACATTAGCTGCTTTGCTTATTTCAACTTCTCCTGCAGCTTTAAGTCAATTAATTAATTTTGAAACAGGACAAAGAACAATACTAGGTTATATCGCAATGTTTGCGCCTCTTGGTCTGGTAATTTTAATGGGAACAGGATTTAACCGCCTGTCTTATGGTGCTTTATTAGGCGTATTTGTTCTATTTTCGGTTCTATTAGGTGTTAGTTTAAGTTTTATATTACTTATCTATACCGCTGGTTCAATTGTAGCATGTTTTGCTGCCGCAGCGGGTATATTTGGAATAATGGCAGTTTTAGGTTACACCACAGATGTAGATTTAAGCAAATTTGGCCCAATATTAATGGTAGGTGTAGTAGGCTTATTCATTGCCGGTATCATTAACATGTTTATTGGAAGTGATCGTTTTAGCTACATAATGAGCTTCTTTGGAGTAGCAATCTTTACAGCTCTAACAGCATACGATGTTCAGAAACTGAAACGTATTGGTGCGGGTATTGAAGAAAATGGGGATCAAATGGCGGCAACTGACGCTAAGAAACTGGCAATTATGGGCGCTTTATCTCTTTACCTTGACTTTATAAACATCTTCTTATATCTACTAAGAATCTTCGGAAGCAGAAAATAACAACCTGTTTCTTAAAAATATTAAAGGCGGGTGGAGCATGAACTATGATCCCACCCGCCTTTTCGTTGTCAACATATTTATCTCTCATAGGCAGATTGCCATCTCTATAATTTAAACACATTTTAAGCTTTCAAATTCAGCTGTACACTGTGATGTTTTCAAAACAATGTTTCGAAGTTCTGAGTTAATTGTCTCCTCTATACAATTTTATATGCTTTAACGGCCGAAATTTTGGAAATGATTTTTCTTTGTTGCACCTTTGTAATGCTTATAGAGAAAGACGGAGGGATTAGACCCTGCGAAGTCTTAGCAACCTGTGCTTACAAGGTGCTACATTCTACTGGAGCCAAACAATTGGTTCCCGAAAGATAAGTTAAAGTCGACACCTAAACCGGACTTTTCGAATAAGCTTTGTATGTAATGAGTTCGGCACTTGTTTAGGCACAGCCTCTATCAACTTTAGCTTATTACCTACTCATATTACTATTAAAAATGGACATTAGAGCAGAGTTAGAAAAACGTATCCTGATCATTGATGGTGCGATGGGCACTATGATACAACGTTACGTCCTTTCTGAAGAAGATTTCAGGGGCGAGCGGTTCAAAGATCACCCGTGTGATGTAAAAGGTAATAACGACTTACTAAACATTACCCGTCCAGATATCATTAAGGCAATTCATACCGAATATTTAAAGGCCGGTACAGATATCATTGAGACCAATACCTTTAGTACCCAACGTATTTCACTGGCCGATTACCAGATGGAAGAGCTTGATTATGAGATGAGCTTTGAAGGGGCTAAAATAGCCAAAGAGGCAGTTAATGAATTTATGGCGGCTAATCCCGACAGAAAATGTTTTGTTGCCGGTGCCGTAGGCCCGACTAACAGAACACTATCTATTTCTCCGGATGTAAACGATCCAGGGTTCAGGGCACTCACTTTCGATGAATTAGTTGATGCTTATTACGAACAAATACGCGGACTGGTTGATGGCGGTTCAGACCTGCTTTTAATTGAAACCATTTTTGACACCTTAAATGCCAAGGCCGCCATATTTGCCATCAAAAAATATGAGAATGTAATTGGCCGTAAAATAGAGATTATGATCTCCGGAACCATTACTGATGCTTCCGGCAGAACTTTATCAGGCCAAACTGCCGAGGCTTTCTTAAATTCCGTAATACACGCCAATCCATTAAGTATAGGCTTCAACTGCGCCTTGGGGGCAAAAGACATGAGGCCGCACATAGAAGAACTTTCGGCTAAGGCAGGCTGCTATGTTTCTGCCTATCCTAATGCGGGTTTGCCAAATGAATTTGGTGCTTACGATGAAATGCCTCATGAAACTGCTCATCTGGTAGAAGATTTTATTCAGCACGGTTTTGTAAATATTGTAGGTGGTTGTTGCGGAACTACACCTGAGCATATCGGCTGCATAGCCGAAAAAGCAAAAAATGTAGCACCGCGTAAAATACCTCAGATAGAACCTTATCTGCGTTTAAGCGGATTGGAACCGGTTACCATAACTCCAGAGAGTATTTTTGTAAACATTGGTGAGCGTACAAACATTACCGGTTCTCCAAAATTCTCTAAGCTCATTTTAGGTGGAGATTTTGAAGCGGCACTTGCCGTTGCCCGTCAGCAGGTTGAGGGTGGTGCACAGGTTATCGATGTGAATATGGATGAGGGGATGATTGATTCGGAAGCCTCTATGACCAAATTCCTTAACCTGATTGCGTCTGAACCTGATATTTCCAAGTTGCCTATCATGGTCGATTCGTCTAAATGGACGGTTATAGAAGCCGGGTTAAAATGCTTGCAGGGAAAAGGAATTGTAAACTCCATCTCTCTTAAAGAAGGCGAAGACAAATTCCGTGAAAGTGCGCGCAAAATCATGACCTACGGTGCTGCCATAGTAGTAATGGCATTTGATGAGCAGGGACAGGCCGATAATTTTGAAAGAAGAAAAGAGATCTGTAAAAGATCATATGATATTTTAGTTGATGAAATTGGCTTTCCGCCTCAGGACATCATCTTTGACCCGAACATCCTTACCGTTGCAACCGGATTAGAAGAACATAACAACTATGCGGTAGATTTTATAAATGCTACCCGCTGGATCAAAGAAAACCTGCCCCATGCAAAAGTAAGTGGTGGTGTTTCGAACATCTCCTTCTCGTTTAGAGGTAATAATACCGTTAGGGAAGCGATGCACTCTGCATTTTTATACCACGCCATCAAAGCTGGTTTAGATATGGGGATTGTAAATGCCGGAATGCTAGAGGTTTATCAGGAAATTCCGCCAGAGCTTTTAGTACTTGTAGAGGATGTATTGTTAAACCGAAGAGACGATGCTACAGAGCGGTTGGTTGAATTTGCAGACACCATCAAATCTAAAGGAAAAGAGATTGTCAGGGATGAGGAATGGCGTAAAACCAGTGTAGAAGAAAGACTTTCTCATTCGTTAGTTAAGGGAATTATAGAATACCTTGATGCTGATGTTGAAGAAGCACGTCAGAAATACGCGAGACCCATTCAGGTAATTGAAGGTCCATTAATGGACGGGATGAACATTGTGGGTGACCTTTTTGGGGCCGGTAAAATGTTCCTGCCGCAGGTTGTAAAATCTGCTCGTGTAATGAAAAAGGCCGTGGCTTATCTGTTGCCATTTATTGAGCAGGAAAAGCTGGATAACCCGGATCAGGATCAGAATTCATCGGCCGGAAGGGTATTAATGGCTACTGTAAAAGGTGATGTTCATGATATCGGAAAGAACATTGTAGGTGTAGTTTTAGCTTGTAATAACTTCGAAATTGTGGATATGGGCGTAATGGTTCCTGCACAGGAAATCATTAAAAAAGCCAAAGAAATAAATGCTGATATTATTGGCTTAAGTGGTTTAATTACCCCTTCGCTTGATGAAATGGTACACTTCGCCAAAGAAATGGAGCGCGAAGGCTTTACCATTCCTTTAATTATTGGTGGTGCTACTACCTCCAGGATTCATGCTGCGGTTAAGGTTGCGCCTAACTACTCGGGGCCAGCCATCCATGTGCTTGATGCTTCGAGAAGTGTAACGGTTTGTAGTACTTTAATGAACAAAGATACCCGCGATGAGTACATCCAGGGTATTCGCGAGGAATATGATAAAGCACGTGAGGCGCACTTAAATAAGCGCTCTGATAAACGTTTTAAAACAATTGAAGAAGCCAGAAAGGATAACTTTAAGATAGATACCGCATTGGTTGCTCCTGCTCCTTCTTTTACAGGAACCAGGGTATTTGAAAATTACCCTCTTGAAGAGCTTGTGCCTTATATAGACTGGA
Organism: Pedobacter sp. 10L46_2; assembly: GCF_056395165.1. Taxonomy (NCBI): domain Bacteria; kingdom Pseudomonadati; phylum Bacteroidota; class Sphingobacteriia; order Sphingobacteriales; family Sphingobacteriaceae; genus Pedobacter; species Pedobacter sp. 10L46_2. The sequence continues at coordinate 61,907 of NZ_JBFTIZ010000001.1, read as the reverse complement.
CTCCTTTTTTCCAAACCTGGGAACTGCGTGGTAGTTACCCGCGTATCCTTGAGGATAAAGTTGTTGGTGATGAGGCTAAAAAACTTTTTAATGACGCCAAAGCATTGTTAAAAAAGATTGTTGACGAGAAATTACTTACTGCAAAAGCGGTAATAGGTTTCTGGCCTGCATATGCAAAAGGCGATGATATTGTGCTTGATGTGGAAGGTAAAGAGGTGGTGATCCATACTTTACGTCAACAAGCTGAAAAAGTTGCCGGACAACCATATTATGCGCTCTCGGATTTTATTGCACAACAGGAAACTGGTGTGCCTGATTATTTTGGCGGTTTCGCACTTACTACAGGTATTGGTTGTGATGAAATGGTAGCTGAATTTGAGGCTAACTATGACGACTACAACAGTATTATGGCTAAGGCATTGGCCGATAGGCTTGCTGAGGCTTTTGCTGAGAAAATGCATGAGCTTGTCCGTAAGGATTACTGGGGTTATGCAAAGGATGAAAATCTGGACAATGAGGCACTGATTAAAGAGGAATACGCAGGTATTCGTCCGGCACCGGGTTACCCTGCTTGTCCGGAGCATACCGAAAAAGGCACTTTGTTCGAATTGCTCGATGCCGAGAACAGAATTGGCTTGCATTTAACTGAAAGCTATGCGATGCACCCTACCGCAGCGGTAAGCGGTTTCTACTTTGCCCATCCGCAATCAAGATATTTTGGACTTGGTAAAATAACCAAAGACCAGATTGATGATTATGCAATCAGAAAAGACATGCCTGTAGAAGAAGTAGAAAGATGGCTAAGTCCTAATCTTGCCTATTAAATTAACCAAACAAACTGACCAAAATGAAAATTGTAGATCATATTAATAATGCCAAGGGTAAAACCTTGTTCTCTTTTGAATTATTACCGCCAGTTAAAGGCAAAAGCATAGACGAAATTTATAAAGCGATAGATCCGTTAATGGAGTTTAACCCTCCTTTTATAGATGTGACCTATCACCGTGAAGATTATATTTATAAACAACACAGTAACGGCCTGTTAGAAAAAGTTTCTTATCGCAAAAGACCCGGTACAGTAGCCATTTGTGCTGCTATTATGAACAGGTACAAAGTAGATGCAGTACCTCACCTGATTTGCGGCGGTTTTACGAAAGAAGAAACCGAGAATGCTTTAATAGACCTTCAGTTTCTGGGTATCGACAATGTGTTGGTACTAAGAGGAGATGCGCGCCATGCGGATTCTTCTTTTATTCCTACCCCGGGTGGACATGCCTTTGCAACCGATTTGCTGCAACAGGTAACTGACATGAACAGCGGAAGGTACCTGCACGAAGATCATTCTGCATTTAAAACAGATTTTTGCATCGGTGTTGCCGGTTATCCAGAAAAACATTTCGAAGCGCCTAATTTGAAGACTGACTTTAAGTATCTGAAACAAAAAGTGGATATGGGTGCAGAGTTCATTGTAACGCAAATGTTTTTTGACAACACCAAATACGTGAATTTTGTGCAGCAATGCAGAGAGAATGGGATCAATGTGCCCATCATTCCGGGCTTAAAGCCGATTACTTCATCTAAGCAGTTAATCAGTTTACCAAAGGTATTTCACATTGATCTTCCGGAGGAACTAACTGAAGCAGTTCAGGCGTGTAAGGATGAGAAGCAAGTGAAAGAGGTGGGCATAGAATGGATGATACAACAATGTAAAGAGCTAGTCCAGGTTGGCGCACCTGTATTGCATTTCTATACAATGAGTAATCCTGAGCCAACCAAAAAGATTGCTCAGGCAATATTTTAAGAAAAAATACAATCAAAACGATCGGTATCCTGAATTTTTCAGGATACCGATCGTTTTTAAAATAGTCTTTGTACCTTTAGGCTAACAAACTAATTTTACCGCTATGAAAAAACTGATGCTACTTATACTTGTCATTGCAAGTGCCTTTACAGCCTGTACTACTATAAAGTCTGGAACAATAGGAAATGGTGGGCTATCTCAATTGAGCGGAACTTGGGAACTTAACTATATTTCGGGTCCAAGAATAGCATTTAATGGCTTATACCCGGGTAAAAAACCTACGATCACATTCGAAGTGGCAGATAAAAAATTCAGTGGCAATACCAGCTGCAATTCTTACTCAGGAGCACTTGTTGCCGATGATACTTCCATCAACTTTACAGCGCCTTTTGCAATGACAAGAATGGCTTGTCCGGGCGAAGGAGAATCTACATTTGTACAAATGTTAAAGAAAGTAGGTAGTTATTCAGTAACCAGCGATACCACCCTTAACTTTATGATGGGCGATATCGCTATTATGCGTTTTAGTAAAAAGTAGTTAAATACTTTTTAAACGACTCGTAATCTGTATTCATCTTTTGTGCTTTTTTTGGCTTGGCCAAAAGATCTTTTACCTGATCCGGGAACTCAATATTTGCTTTGATTGTTTCCGGGAAAACATCAGGGAATTTACAGGCATGCGCTGTAGAAAGGAAAATGCCGGTATAATTATCGTCAGGATGTTCTGCTCTATATTTTTGTAATGCAAGCCATGCTATTGCAGTATGCGGACAGGTGATATAATTGAACTGTTCATATATTGCATTTATTCCGCTTAATGTTTCCTCATCGGTAAAGCGATAGCTTTGCAAAATCTGTTGTAATGCTTCCTTGTCGTTTTTAAACAGGTCCATTATCCTTACCCAATTACTTGGTGCACCTACATCCATTGCATTAGAATAGGTTTGTACAGATGGCTTGGTTTCGTAGACACCTGTTTCTAAGAATCTCGGAACAGTATCATTTACATTGGTTGCTGCTATAAATTGCTTTATCGGCAATCCCATTTTATAAGCCAAAAGGCCTGCTGCAATGTTACCAAAGTTTCCACTTGGAACAGAAAATACTACTTCCTCCTTACCTTGTCTCTTTAACTGGGCATAAGCATTGAAATAGTAAAATGTTTGCGGGATTAGTCTGGAAATATTGATAGAATTTGCCGAGGTCAACCTTAACCTTGCATTTAACTCTTCATCTGCAAAAGCTTGTTTAACCAGGGCCTGGCAATCGTCAAAAGTTCCATCAATCTCTACTGCATGGATATTCTGCCCGTTTGTACAAAGCTGCAGCTCCTGAATTTCGCTTACTTTTCCTTTAGGATAAAGGATAGTTACCCTGGTATGGGGAACACCTAAAAAGCCTAAGGCCACAGCCCCGCCGGTATCGCCAGATGTAGCAACAAGCACATCCAGGGTTTTCTCATTATCCTTTAAGAAATAAGCCATAATGCGGCTCATAAATCTGGCGCCAAAATCTTTGAAAGCCAGTGATGGGCCGTGGAATAATTCCAGTACTGCAGTGTTTTCGTCAAGTGACACTACCGGAGCTTCAAAATTGATAGCATCATCAATAATGGCTTGAAGATCTTCTAAAGGTATAGCATCTTTAAGTAATACCGCAGCTACTTTAAAGGCAATTTGGGATAAAGTGAACTGATCTATATGATCAATAAATTCTTTATCCAATTCCGGAATGTGAACCGGCATATATAAGCCTTTATCCAAAGGCATACTGTTAAAAACAGCAGTGGCAAAATCTACTTTTAAACTTTGGTTGTTGGTACTGTATAGTTTCATTTTGTTTGGTTATTAATCCAATATAATAGGGCCTCTTTTATTTACTTCCGAAACAAAAGACAAGCTATTTATCGAAATGTTCTTTAAATGCTGCTTTAACTTTTCAGTGATTTTGTTTGCTGTATCTGCATCCTTTGTAAGTGCAAATACCGATGGCCCTGATCCCGAAATACCAAAACCTACAGCACCTGCCTTCATTGCAATAGTACGCAGTTTGTAAAAATCAGGAATTAGTATGGAACGTGTTGGTTCAACCAGTATATCTGTCATACTTCTTCCGATCAAATCATAATCCTTCATAAACAATCCACTGACCAAGCCGGCCACATTTCCCCATTGGGTTACTGCATCCTTTAACAAAACTTTAGAACGGATCATCTGGCGGGCATCTTTAGTTGGCACATCAACTTCCGGGTACACTATTGCAGCGTGCATCTCTTCAGGAAAAGGCAGACTAATGATGTCCAATGGCTGATAACTTCTGATCAACACAAAACCCCCCATTAAGGCAGGCGCAACATTATCAGCATGACCATATCCGCAAGCCAGCTCCTCGCCTTTCATGGCAAAAGGAACAAGTTCTTTGTTGGTTAGTAAATTACCCATCAATGTGTTTATAGCAAACAAACCGGCTACAGTACTTGCAGAGCTTGAACCAAGTCCGCTGCCTATCGGCATCTTTTTGTGCAGTTCAATTTCTACACCCAGATCAGGTTTACCAATATGGTTTAAGTAATGTTGAACACTGGCACTTACTGTATTTTTTGTTGGGTTTAATGGCAACTTCCCATCATCACCTGTAATTTTTGAAATAGTAATACCCTTACCATCGGTAAGACTCATAATTACCTCATCACCTGGTTGGTTTACGGCAAAACCTAAAACATCATATCCACACACCACATTGGCAACAGTAGCTGGAGCGAAAACTTTTATAGACTTTTTCATCGTTTACCTACGTTTATGATGTCAGCAAATACGCCCGCAGCAGTTACTTCTGCTCCAGCACCAGGTCCTTTTACAACCAAAGGCCTGTCTTTATAACGATTAGTAGTAAACGAAATAATGTTATCACTACCAGAAAGGGTATAGAATGGGTGATTCTCATCTACCATTTGCAGGTTAATGGAAACCTTACCACCTTCTAGCTTACCAATATATCTTAATACTTTATTGTCTTGAGTCGCCTGTTTTTTCAGGTTCTCGAAGTAAGCTGAATTATTTTTTAACTCTTTATAAAAGTCGGCCACACTTTCTGCAGCCATACATGATGGAGGTAACATATTTTCTAGTTCTATATCTTTTTCTTCTAATGCATATCCGGCATCACGGGCCAGAATAAGCATTTTACGCATAAAGTCTTTCCCATTAAGGTCATCTCTCGGGTCAGGTTCGGTATACCCTTTTTCCTGTGCTTCTTTTACTACTTCATGAAAAAGAACTCCGTCTTTGTAGTTGTTAAAGATGTAAGAGATAGTACCCGAAAGGATGGCTTCGATACAAGCTACCTTGTCGCCACTTAGCATCAGGTCTTTAAGTGTACGGATAATTGGCAAACCTGCCCCTACATTGGTTTCGTAGAAAAAGTCGACTCCATAAGTCCTTGCTGCTTGTTTAAAGGCTGCATACTGCTCGTAATCTGCAGAGTTTCCTATTTTATTGCAGGTAACTACAGAGATGCTCGATTGTAATATATCCAGATAAAACTCAACCGGATTATGGCTTGCAGTATTGTCAACAAACACACAGTTCGGAAGGTTCATCGCTTTCATTCGTCTGATGAAATCAGGTAAGCTTGCTTTTGTGTCCTGATTGTTTAAGTCTTCTTCCCAGGTATTAAGGTCTATTCCTCTTGGGTCAAGATACATTTTACGGGTATTACTAACCCCCATAACTTTTACTTGCAAATCGTTATTATCGGCAAGGAAAGGCATTTGATCCTGAAGTTGTTTAAACAGGGTTTTACCTATGTTGCCGGTACCCAGACAGAACACATGTAAAGTCTTTTTAAGATCTGCATAAAATGCATCATGAATGGCATTTACTGCCTTAGACAAGTCGGTTTTCGAGATAATTACCGAGATGTTATATTCTGAAGAGCCTTGTGCAATGGCCCTTACATTTACACCATTACGGCCAAGGGCGCTAAACAATTTACCAGACATACCTGGTGTGCGCTTCATGTTCTCACCAACTATGGCTACAACTGATAGTCCGTTTTCTACTTCAGGATATTCAAGCTTTCTGGCTTGAAGTTCCAGTTCAAACTCTTTATTGATTAACGACAAGGCCTTTAAAGAATCGGCTGGTTTTACCGCAAAGGTGATGCTATGCTCGGATGACGACTGAGTGATCAGCACAACGTTAACCTGTTCACGTGAAAGCATAGAGAACAACCTGCCACTAAAGCCTGCTTTGCCTACCATGCCGCTTCCTGAAAGGTTTAAAACGCTGATCTCATCAATTGAGGAGATTCCCTTTATCGGAAGGTTTGAAGGGCTTATGCCGTGCTTAATGTATGTTCCGGCAAAGTCAGTATTAAAGGTGTTTTTGATTACAATTGGAATCTTCTTTAAAAAAGCAGGGATCATGGTTGGGGGATAGATCACCTTGGCACCAAAATAAGAGAGCTCCATTGCTTCAGTATAACTCAGTTCAGGTAATGAAAAAGCTTTTTTAACGATGCGCGGATCCGCTGTTAACATCCCGTCAACATCAGTCCAGATCTGTATTTCTGATGCGTTTAAGGCTGCACCCCATATTGCGGCGGTATAATCGCTGCCGCCACGACCAAGAGTGGTTACACGCCCATCATCATTGCTTGATATGAAACCGGTAACAAACAAAAGCTTGTCTTGGTTGGCTTCGTAAAAATCGTTGATAAGCATCTCGGTCATGTAAGTATTTACCTTAGCCTGGCCAAAATTACTGTCTGTTTTGATCAGCTCTGCTCCATCAACATAAACAGCATTAGAAAATTGTTGTTTGGCAATGTGGCTGATCATTACTGTAGAACAGCGTTCGCCATAACTAAGAATCAAATCTTTGGTTTGAGCACTAAGTTCACGAAGATTATATACGGATTGWAAAATATCTTCCAGTTCGTTAAAATAAATTTTAAGTTTAGTAAGCACTGGATTTTGTGCCCCGGCAGGTAACAAAGCTCTGATTACCTTGAAGTGTTTCTCCTCAACAAGTTTTAATGCGTCGCCGTAGTCTCTTAGGTTCCGGGCATTTTCTGCCATGTCAAGTAATGCGTTGGTAACACCGCCCATGGCTGATAAAACTACTATAGGGTTCTCATCTCCCTGCAGTGGTTTAAGTATCTCTATCAAAGCGCTTATGCTTTCGACAGAACCGACCGATGTGCCTCCAAATTTTAAAATATTCATAGTTGTTGGTTAAAAAAAAAGCGCCTTCCTGGTTTAGAGGAAGGCGCTTTTCGTGGTTTTTTATTTTTTCAGTTACACCATTAGCTTACCTTCCTCCGAGTAATCCCGGTGGTGGTTGTAGTGGTTGTAATTGTTGAGTTCATATACATTGTATTTTTTACACTTAGTGTGCTGCGGTGTAAAGTAAAGTTATATTTTTCTAATTAGCAAATGATTATAAAAATATTTTATATCAGGTTTCTTACCTTTACACCTTTATATGCGAGGATTAGTAATTAAATCAACAGGAAGCTGGTATCAGGTACATGCAGAAAATGGCATCAATTATGACTGCCGGATTAAGGGCAAGTTTAGAATTCAGGGTATTCAGACCACAAATCCTATTGCCGTTGGTGATCAGGTAGAGTTTGAACTTGAGCCAAATTCCGACAATGGGGTGATTCATAAACTGCACGACCGGAAAAACTACATTATCCGTAAATCCATCAATTTATCAAAACAGGCTCAAATTATTGCGGCCAACATGGATCAGGCTTTTCTGGTAGTTACCCTTGCCTCTCCCCGCACGTCTTTAGGTTTTATAGATCGCTTTTTGGCAACGGCCGAAGCCTATTCCATTCCTGCGGTTCTGATTTTCAATAAACTTGACCTCTTTAATGAAGATGGCCTGGCTATTTTAGCTGAATATGCAGCTATTTACGAAAACATAGGTTATCCATGCTATACCGTATCTGCTATAGAAGGCACCAATATCCCTCAGATAGAAAGTTTACTTAAAGACAAAACGACTTTGTTTTCTGGCCACTCAGGTGTAGGAAAATCAAGTCTAATTAATGCATTACTACCCGGAAGAAGCATTAAGACTGGTGAAATATCGGAAGCCAGCGACAAAGGCCAGCACACTACAACTTTTGCAGAGATGCATACTTTACCTTTCGGAGGCTATCTTATAGATACTCCGGGCATCAGAGAACTGGGCATATTTGACATCAGGCCTGAAGAACTTGGTCATTATTTCAGAGAGATGAGGGACTTGATGAATGAATGTAAATTCAATAATTGCCGACATGTGAATGAACCAGGATGTGCTGTGATAAGAGCGGTAGAAAATGGTGAAATAGAGCTAAGCAGGTACGAAAGCTATCTTAGTATTTATAACGGCAACGAAACACGGGCCTAAGCGGTATGAGAGCGGTTATCCAAAGAGTTACTGAAGCCAGCTGTAAGGTAGACGGCAAAATAACAGGTGCCATTACCGATGGTTTTCTGGTATTGCTAGGTATTGAAGATGCCGACACACATGAAGACCTGGATTGGCTGGCTCAAAAAATAGTGAACATGCGGGTTTTTGGAGATGAAAACGGGCTAATGAACAAAGGTCTCGCAGATATTGATGGAAACATTTTACTGATTAGTCAGTTTACATTGTTTGCGTCTACTAAAAAAGGCAATAGGCCCGGATTTACCAGGGCAGCAAGACCTGACAAGGCCATTCCCCTATATGAATCCATGATTAAGCAATTGTCTTCATTGCTCAATAAAGAAGTCCAAACCGGAATATTCGGGGCAGACATGAAGATCAGCCTTGTAAACGATGGTCCGGTTACCATCAGTATCGACACAAAAAACAAAGAATAACAGCTTTGCTGAATTTTGGGTAAATTTATTTTCATCATAAATTAATCTTACCTAAATTACTGGTATGCCACTCCAAAAAACCAACACTGAAACCATTGTTTTAGTATCCTTTGTTGTATTGAAGCTTTTTTTACACTGTTTCCTGATTAATCCGGTATACGAATTACATCGTGATGAGTTTTTACACCTCGATCAGGCAAACCATCTGGCATGGGGCTTTCAATCTGTTCCTCCTGTTACCTCCATTTTTGCATGGATCATAAAAATGCTTGGCGGCGGTACTTTTATAATACGTCTGATTACCGCGTGTTTTGGCGCAGGTACATTAATGTATTCCTGGTTTATTGTAAAAGCGCTAAAAGGTGATCTGTTTGCCAAGATATTATGTATGGTGGCATTGTTTGCATGTGCCATTGCGCGTTTGGATATGTTATTTCAGCCCAATGCTTTTGATATTTTATGCTGGACAGCCACTTACTATTACTTTATAAAATACATCTCTACAAATGCGCCAAGGTTTATTTACTATGCAATACTTGCCATTGCAATTGGTTTTTTAAACAAATACAGTATTGCTTTTTTGGTTGTTGGTTTAGGGCTTGGGTTTTCCATATCCGCGCAGCGGCATATATTTGCTGTAAAACACTTATACTTCGCCATTGCCATTGGCCTACTGCTGGTTTTACCAAATCTGTTATGGCAATATCAAAATCATTTCCCTGTGGTTAAACATATGAAGGAGCTTGCAGCAACCCAGTTGGATAAAATTAACCGAATAGACTTCCTAAAAGAGCAGTTGCTTTATTACATCGGCGATCTGTGGATTTTATTTGCTGCAGCAATTGCCTTTTTTGTTTATAAACCATTTAAAAATTTAAGATGGATTGGCTTAAGCTACCTGATTACCATTGGCTTGTTTACCTGGTTTAGGGCAAAAGGGTATTATGCTGCCGGGCTTTATCCTGTTTTACTAGCCTGCGGATCTGTTTATCTCGCCGCTTTACTTAAAACTGGATGGCAAAGATATCTTAAGGCTATTCCTTTAATTACTGCTGTAGCAATGTTTTTTCTTATCCTGCCTTATGCCTATCCAATACTAACCCCGAGGGAAATTACCCTTAAAAAGGAGAAATTTGAAAAACTAGGTGTTATGAGATGGGAAGACGGGAAAAACCATCATCTCCCTCAGGATTTTGCTGACATGCTTGGCTGGAAAGAATTGGCAACAATTGTAGATGAGGTCTATAAAAGGATCCCGCAAAAGGAAAACCTGATTATTCTTTGTGATAATTATGGAGAAGCCGGAGCTATAAATCATTATTCTACTTTTAAAAACATCAATGCTGTTTCTTTCAGTGCAGACTACATTACCTGGGTTAATCTGGACAAACAAATTAAAAATGTTATCCTTGTTACGAGTATAGACGATGATGATCCCGATCGGAAAGTGGAAAAACCTATATTTGAACGGGTATCGAAAATCAATTCCGTTAAAAATAAAATGGCCCGTGAATACGGGACATCCGTTTATTTACTGGAGAACGCTAAAATTGACATCAATGCCCGGTTAAGAGCGGAAATGAAAGAAGACTAAAATGACAATAGAAGAAGCACAGAAAACTGTAGACCAATGGATTAATACCACAGGCATCAGGTATTTTAATGAATTAACGAATACCGCCATTTTAATGGAAGAGGTGGGTGAGGTAGCCAGAATCATGTCTAGAAAGTATGGCGAGCAATCTTTTAAGAAAAGCGACGAAGCAGTTGATCTGGGTGATGAAATGGCTGATGTGCTTTTTGTATTGATATGTTTGGCCAATCAGACCGGCATTGATTTGACCACTGCCCTGGAGAAGAACCTGGTTAAAAAGAATATTCGCGATGCGGAAAGGCATAAAAACAACGAGAAGTTAAAATAAAAAAAGGCAGCGTTTTTAGACGCTGCCTTTCAGGTATTTCAAAATAATGTCTTTAATCGAGGGTTAGTGCTGCTTTAATTTTAGCTGCCGCTTCTGCCAATTCCTCGTCTGTAGGTTTTAGCTTTTCTTTACTAAAATTCATGTCGTTTACGGCATTCATTGGAATCAGGTGAATATGCACATGTGGTACTTCAAGTCCGATTACTGCCACGCCTACTTTTTTACAGGGAAAAGCTTCCTTTAACCCCTGGGCTACAATTTTTGCGAACAAGGTCAGTCCAAAATAACTTTCGTCATCCATATCAAAGATGTAATCAATTTCCTTTTTTGGAATAACCAGTACATGCCCCATTACTAACGGACTCACGTCTAAAAAGGCAAGGAATTCACTGGTTTCTGCAACTATATGTGCCGGAATATCGCCATTAACAATTTTTGAAAATATGCTTGACATGATTTTGGGTTTTATCTCGTGATTTCCAATATTTCGAATTCAATTTTACCGGCCGGTACTTGAATTTCAGTTTTATCGCCAACTGACTTACCCAATAAACCCTGGGCAATAGGAGATTTTACAGAAATCTTTCCTGTTTTTAAATCTGCCTCCGACTCCGCTACCAATTGATAGCTCATTGTAGCGCCATTTTTAACATTTTTGATCTTTACGATTGATAATGCAAGTACTTTAGAAGTATCCAGTTTCGATTCATCAATTAGCCTTGCTGTTGAAAGTGTTGTTTCAAGCTTAGCTATCTTGGCTTCATGTAAACCTTGGGCTTCTTTTGCTGCATCATATTCCGCGTTCTCAGAAAGGTCACCTTTATCTCTTGCTTCTGCTATTGCTTTAGATATTAACTGCCTTCCGGTAGTTTTTAAATAGTGCACCTCTTCTTTTAGTCTCTCTAAACCATCTTGGGTATAATATGTTACCTCTGTCATAGCTCGTTTATTTTGTTAGTTACTCTAAAAAACAAACAAGACTACATGGGATTCTAAACCTACATAGTCTTGCTTCAATTAAAACGAAGATAATGGGGTAATACCACAAAAACAAATTATTGATCTAAAATGATGCAGTTATGAACAAAATAAGGCTATTTTTATATTTCCATTAAGTTAACAGTTATAGAATGAATACTTTAAAAACCCTATTTCTATTCTTAATCACTTCATTTACAGTTAGTGCACAAGAATTATACACACCCAGAAATATAAAAAATGCATATGATAATGGAACACGTTCATACGATGGGAAACCAGGTAAAAATTACTGGCAAAATCGGGGAAAGTATGACATTCAGGTATCGGTTGACGAAAAAAACAAGATTGTAACTGGAAAAGAAACTATTGTTTACGCAAATAATAGCCCTGATACATTAAAATCAGCCGCAATAAGATTCGTAAACAATATCCACAAACCAGAATCTCCAAGATCTGGTTATGTTGGTGCTGATTTCTTAAGCTCCGGCTTAAAAATCTCCTCATTTACAGTAAATGGCCAGGCCTACCAAGTGAACAGTACCAATTGGGGGACGGTTGCAAGTGTTGCACTTAAGAGCCCACTCCCTTCTGGCCAATCGGCAACCTTTGTGATCGAATGGAACTATCCCTTGTCAAAGCAGAGTGGTCGCGAGGGACAAATCGACAACACTTCTCTTTTTGTGGCCTACGCTTACCCCAGAATATCTGTATATGATGATTACAATGGATGGGATATGATTCCGCATAGCGACAGAACAGAGTTTTATAACGATTTTAACGACTATAAACTTGCTGTTAAAGCGCCAAAAAATTATGTTGTCTGGGCAACAGGTGATCTGTTAAACCCTGATGAAGTTTTGGAAGCTGAATATGCGTCGAGACTTAAAAAGTCTTACACTTCTGACGAGGTGATCCATATTGCTACAGCCGCTGAAATGAAAAAAGGCGGGGTAACAAAACCAAAAGACGACAACATCTGGAAGTTTGAAGCCAACAATATAAGCGATGTTACTTTTTCATTAAGCAGTAGCTATTTATGGGATGCAGGAAGTATTGTAGTTGATAAGAAAACCAATAGAAGGGTTAGTGTTCAGGCGGCTTATAATGAAGCTGCAAATGATTTTTCTCATGCAGTTGAATGGGGCAAGCTTGCACTGGATTGGTTCTCTAACAACTGGCCTGGGGTGCCCTACCCTTTCTCCAAAATGACCGCTTTTCAGGGMTTTGCTGACATGGAATATCCAATGATGGTGAATGACTCCAGCACGCCAGATCTGGAGTTTTCTCAATTCGTACTTAATCATGAAATTGCTCATACATATTTCCCTTTTTACATGGGCACCAATGAAACACGCTATGCATTTATGGATGAAGGTTGGGCCACCACATTAGAATATTTGATAGGGCAACAGCAATTAGGCAAAGAAAAAGCCGCAGAAAATTATAAGAAGTTCAGGGTACAACGTTGGATATCTGACCCTTCAACGGAGCAAGATCAGCCAATTATCTCTATGTCAACCCAGGTATCAGATGCCGGATACGGCAATAATGCATACGGTAAACCTTCATTGGCATATCTGGCTTTAAAAGATTTACTTGGCGACGAAGTATTTGGAAAGGCACTGCATACCTACATGGATCGTTGGAATGGTAAGCACCCCATTCCATGGGATTTCTTTTATTCCTTTAATGACGCCACAAAACAAAATTTAAACTGGTTTTGGAACAATTGGTTTTTTAGTAGCAGCTACATAGACCTTGCTATTGAAAAGGTAATTGTAAAGGGGAACAATTATACGATTTCAGTAAAAAATGCCGGAGGATTTGCAATTCCTTTTGACCTGAAGGTTATTTATAACGACGGCAAGGAACAGCTGATTCACCGAACTCCGGAAACATGGAAAAACAACCGTAAAGAGACATTTTTTGAAATCAGGGCAGATGCCCCCGTACGATCGATCACCTTAGATGGCGGTATTTTTATGGATGCCAAACCAGCTGATAATATTTGGCTAAAGAAATTATAAGTTGCGTAACTTCTCTGCCAGAACTTCTGAAATCTTGCGATAAGAGTCGAAGGTCCAGCCCCCAACATGTGGTGTTAATATCACCTTGTCGGATTTAGCCAGCTCCTGGTACCAGTTCTGAGTTCCCAAAGCAGGAAATTTCTCTACCTCTAGTACGTCGAGCCCTGCGCCGAGTATTTTATTTGCAGCTATTGCATTTAAGACTGCCTTTGTATTTACTACCTCGCCCCTTGCGGTATTGATAAAAAATATTGGCTTGCGGAAGTGAAACAGATACTCCTCATCTACCATTTGCCTGGTTTCAGATGTAAGCGGAATATGTAGGCTCAGCACATCGCTTTGCTTTACAATCTCTTCCATGCTTACTTCTTTAGCGTAAGCATCGGTAAAGCCTGTTTTATATTTATCATATGCAATAACGTTAACTTCAAAACCTGCTAATTTTTTCGCAAAGCTTTTACCCATAAAGCCATAGCCTATTATCCCTACGGTTTTACCTTTAAGCTCAAATCCACGACTACCCTCTCTGTCCCAAACACCATTTCGTACTTCAATGTCTGCCCTGCGGAAGTTATTCATAAGTGCAAGCAGCAAACCTGTAGCATGCTCTCCAACAGCATCCATGTTTCCTTCGGGAGCATTTAGCAGCTCAATATTTTTTTCCTTGGCAAACGCTTCATCTATGTTATCTAATCCCGCTCCTGCCCTTGCAACAAATTTTAACTTAACGCCCGCGCTTAAAAGTTCTTTATCAATCAAAAATTTTGTTCGAACAGCTATTCCTTCATACTCAGCAATTACAGCAAGCGTTTCGGCTCTTGTAATTAACGGTTGATCGTTTACTTCGTATCCCAGTGCAATGGCACTTTCTTTAAATGCCGGATGCAGATCGTCTACTATTAATATTTTCCCTTTGGTCATTATTAGAATTCTATTTATGCAAAAATACAGGGTTTAGTGATTTGATTTTACTGAGATAGCTGTGCTAAATGCTGTGTTAGCGCTATAAAATCTGCAACGCTTAATTGCTCCGCACGTTTATCAAAAAAGGCATGGTCATCCATTTTATCTTTAGGTACCACCCCGGATAGCGCATTACGCAATGTTTTTCTTCTTTGATTGAAACCCGCTTTTACGGTACGCCAGAAAAGCTTTTCATCACACGGCAGTGTTTCTACATTATTCCGGCTGAGCCTGATCACACCTGAATTTACTTTTGGTGGGGGATTAAATGTACCGGGCTTAACAGAAAACAGGTATTCAATATCGTAATAAGCCTGGATCAACACACTTAAAATGCCGTAGTCTTTAGTTCCTGCCTTAGATGCACAGCGTTCTGCAACTTCTTTCTGAAACATACCAACCATTTCCACAACATGTGTTCTGTTTTCGAGAATCTTGAACAGGATTTGAGAAGAAATATTATAAGGAAAGTTTCCGATGATCGCATACTTGTCAGGAAAAATTTCAGAAAGATTTAATGCCAGGAAATCACCATTTATTAGTCTATCGCCAAGCTGAGGATATTTTTCCTGCAGAAAACGATACGATTCCACATCTATATCAATTAAAAAAGTTTCAAGGTCTGTCCGTTCCAGTAAAATATCTGATAAGATTCCCATGCCCGGGCCTACCTCAAGTACTTGTTTGTATTTATCGGTATGAATAAGGCCGTTTACTATTTTTGCCGCAATGTTTTTATCCGTTAAAAAATGTTGCCCTAAATGCTTTTTTGCCTTTACCAAACTCATATCCTGATCTATTAAAAGGTGCAAAATAAGTAAACTTTTACTAGTATCGGACTAACATTCAGGTGAAATTCTGTAATTTGCGCTAAATTTTCTATTTAGATATGAGCAATAAAATTAAAATCGGTATAAGTATAGGTGACGTAAACGGCATAGGATTAGAGGTTATCCTTAAAACCTTATCTGAAAACCGCATCCTGGACTATTGTACGCCAATTGTTTATGGCCATACTAAAGTTGCTTCTTATCACCGTAAGGCATTAGGCATGAATGATCTTGTTTTTAATGTGATCAATAACGCTGATGCAGCTAATCCTAAAAAAGCAAACCTGATCAATTGCTGGGAAGAAGATGTTAAAATAGACTTAGGAGTTTCTAACGAAATTGGCGGTAAATATGCCCTTTTATCGTTAGAGAAAGCCACAGACGACCTCATTAATGGCAATATTGATGCATTGGTAACTGCTCCTATTAATAAACACAATATCCAATCTGATACTTTTAATTTCCCTGGACATACAGAGTACTTGCAACAACGCAGCGGTAGTGATGATGTGCTGATGTTTTTAATAAGCGAGGACATTCGTGTAGGTGTGGTAACCGGACATATTCCTATTACAGAGGTATCTGCAAGTATTACTAAAGACAAAATTGTAAAGAAACTGGTAATGATGAATGAAAGTCTTAAGAAAGACTTTTGGATAGAAAAACCAAAAATTGCAGTTCTGGGTCTTAATCCTCACGCTGGCGACAATGGTTTATTAGGAAAAGAAGAGGCCGATATTATTACACCTGCTATTCAGGAAGCTTTCGACAAAGGAGTAATTTGCTTTGGCCCTTACCCTGCCGATGGCTTTTTTGGTAATGGTGGGTATAAGCAATTCGACGCTGTACTGGCCATGTACCATGACCAGGGCCTTATCCCTTTTAAAACAATTGCTTTTAGCACAGGTGTTAATTATAGTGCTGGATTGAAGATTGTACGCACTTCACCAGACCACGGTACAGGATACGATATAGCAGGAAAGAATGTTGCAGATCCGACTTCGTTTATAGAAGCCGTTTTTGCCGCTACTCACATTGTGAAAAACCGCAGAGAACAAGAAGAATTATTAAAAAATCAACTGCGCAGTGGTGGAAAAATTATTGAAACTGCGGCAGACATGAAGGATGACGCAAATTAAGAGTATTTTATTTTTCAATAACATTTTAGAAATGTCAAATTAATTCTTACATTTGCGGGCTAAAATTTTGTTACAATTGAAACCATTAAAACAATTTTCAATCCCATTTACCGGCTTAAAAATTGGCAAACATCAGTTTGATTTTGAGATTGATAACAGCTTTTTTGATGCTTTTGAATACTCTTTAGTAAAAAAAGGTGATTTAAAAGCTAGCGTTGAATTAGACAAACAAGAAACAATGCTGATTTTGCAGTTCCATATTGAAGGAACTATAATTTTAGATTGCGACAAATGTTTAGCCGAGTTTGGAGCACCAATAAGCGTACAGGAAAGGCAGATTGTAAAATTTGCTGAAGATGAGTTAGAGAGTGATGATCTGGAGATCATTGTTCTTAGTAAAAAAGAAAGTGAGATCGATGTATCAGAACTTATTTATGAATTCATCACAGTATCTGTACCATATATAAAAATATGCGAGCAAAATGGCGAAGGCCAGCAATGCGACCAGGAAATGATAGCAAGACTGGAAAGTCTTTCTATCGGATCACAAAAAGAAGAAGAAGAACAACAAGATGATGACCCACGTTGGGCAGCATTAAAAAAATTAAAATAATAATTAAATAAATCAGCAATGGCACATCCAAAACGCAAGATTTCTAAAAGTAGAAGAGATAAAAGAAGAACCCACTATAAAGCAGAAGCTCCTTCTTTAGCTACTTGTCAAACAACAGGTGCAATCCACACACCTCACCGCGCTTACAACGTTGATGGTAACTTGTACTACAACGGTAAATTGGTTATTGAAAACACCTCAATAGGTTAATTTTCTGAAAAATAGTTTGTGTTTTAAGTCTTTGAAAGTTTAACTTAGAGACTGGAAACAAGGGTGATTTTACCTTATACACAAACTGATTTTTTACTATGAAAATAGGTCTCGATATAATGGGCGGAGACTATGCTCCTAAAGCAAATGTTTTAGGAGCAATAGCAGCCCATCCATTGTTATCTCCAGATGAGCAGATAGTGCTTATTGGAGATACGAAGCAGATTAAACCTTTACTCTCCGAAAACGGATTTGATCCGGATCTCTTTGAATATGTTCATACCGAGGAGGTAATAGGTATGGGTGAACATCCCACTAAGGCTATCGTTCAGAAGCCTAATTCCAGTATTTCTATAGGTTTCAATTTACTTAAAGAAGGTAAACTTGATTCATTTGCAAGCGCCGGTAATTCGGGAGCCATGCTTGTTGGTGCCGTTTTTAGTGTAAAAACTATTCCCGGAATCATAAGACCATGTCTTTCTACTTTTTTACCAAAGCTTAGCGGTGGCGTAGGTTTAATGGTGGATGTAGGCGCCAATGCAGATTGTAAGCCTGATACTTTATTACAATTTGGTGTTCTTGGAAGCTTGTACGCAGAAAATGTAATGGGTATAAGCAATCCTAAAGTAGCCTTGATGAATATTGGTGAGGAAGATGAAAAAGGAAATATGCTGAGTTTGGCAACATTCCCTTTAATGAAAGATACCAACCTGTTTAACTTTATAGGTAATGTAGAAGGCCGGGATTTATTTAACGATAAGGCCGATGTAATTGTTTGTGATGGCTTTACTGGAAATGTAATGCTTAAACTTGCAGAATCATTCTATGTACTAACATTAAAAAGAGGTTTAAAGGATGAATTCTTTGACCGCTTTAATTACGAGAACTACGGCGGAAGCCCGGTTCTTGGTGTAAATGCTCCGGTTGTTATAGGACATGGAATTTCTAGTCCTACGGCAGTAAAAAATATGATATTACAGTCCAGAGACATGATTACTACAGGCTTGGTAGGCAAGATACAAGCCGCTTTTAATAATTAATATCAAGAAATGAGTAAAATTCATGCTGCGATTACGGCTGTTAATGGCTACGTTCCCGAATACGTGCTTACAAACAAAGAGCTAGAATCGATTGTAGACACTACGGATGAATGGATCACGTCCAGAACAGGCATAAAAGAGCGCAGAATACTAAAAGGTGAAGGTTTAGGCACTTCAGATATGGCAGTTCATGCTGTTAATGGCTTACTTAAAAAACGTGGAATCACTGCTGAAGAGATCGAACTGATCATCTTCTGTACGACTACACCTGATTTACCTTTCCCTGCGTCTGCTAATATACTGGCAGACAAAATTGGAGCAAAAAATGCATGGGGTTACGACCTTCAGGCAGCTTGCTCTGGTTTCATTTATGGTGTTTCAACCGGAGCTCAGTTTATTGAATCGGGTAAACACAAAAAGGTTTTAGTAGTTGGAGGCGATAAGATGTCGTCCATCATTAACTACCAGGACCGTACTACCTGCATTATTTTTGGCGATGGTTGTGGCGCCGTACTTTTAGAACCAAACGAAGAAGGATTCGGAGTAATGGACTCTATCCTTAGGAGCGATGGTTCAGGCAGACAATTTTTGCACCAGAAAGCTGGTGGTTCTGCAAGACCGGCATCCCATGAAACAGTTGATAACCATGAACATGCCGTTTATCAGGAGGGGCAGGCTGTTTTCAAATTTGCCGTAACCAATATGGCGGATGTTGCAGCTGAAATTATGGATCGCAATAATCTTACTTCTGAAGATGTAACCTGGTTAGTACCTCATCAGGCCAATAAACGAATTATTGATGCCACAGCTTCAAGAATGGGAGTTGGTTCTGAAAAGGTGATGATCAACATTCAGCGCTATGGTAATACTACTAACGGCACCATCCCCCTATGTTTATGGGAATGGGAAAGTCAATTGAAGAAAGGCGACAACATTATACTTGCAGCCTTTGGCGGTGGTTTTACATGGGGTTCGGTTTACTTAAAATGGGCGTATTAAATTTTTAATCAGAATACAACTTAAAGACTTTTAAGTCGTTATGAGATGCATTTATAGATTTTTTGAATGCAAACTCATGATGATTTTATCATAATTAATCATAACTTAGTTAATTCTAAAAACACATTGTTTTCTTAAAATAACACCAAAAAATGGATATCAAACAAATTCAGGAACTTATTAAATTTGTTTCTCGTTCGGGCGTAAATGAAGTCGCTATTGA
This sequence comes from Pedobacter sp. 10L46_2, assembly GCF_056395165.1. Taxonomy (NCBI): domain Bacteria; kingdom Pseudomonadati; phylum Bacteroidota; class Sphingobacteriia; order Sphingobacteriales; family Sphingobacteriaceae; genus Pedobacter; species Pedobacter sp. 10L46_2. The sequence continues at coordinate 42,294 of NZ_JBFTIZ010000001.1, read as the reverse complement.
GCAAAAAGACTTCAAGATAACTATTAAAACAAATCAGACCCCAACAGTTGTTCATGCTACTGTTCCAGCTCCTGTTGTTACGTCTGCAATCCCTGCAGCCGCAGCGCCACAACCGGTGTCAGCTACAGAAACTAAAGCAGCTCCTGCAACTGAGGACACTTCAAAATACATTACCATTAAATCTCCAATGATCGGAACATTTTATCGCTCAGCCGGTCCTGATAAGCCACTATTTGTAAACGTTGGTGACGAGGTTTCTACTGGTAAAGTAATCTGCATTATTGAAGCAATGAAATTGTTCAATGAAATAGAAAGTGAAGTTTCTGGAAGAATCGTAAAAGTACTTGTTGATAATGCATCACCAGTAGAATATGATCAGCCATTGTTTTTAGTAGAACCAATTTAATCCGTCAGGCTGAATTTCGGTATCTCCATATTCAAAATAGATCCTGAAATAAACTGCGTAGCATTCTTGAAGACAAAAAATCAATAAATACTACTCCTGAAATTTCAGGATGACGAAAAGGAAAAATATATGTTTAAGAAAATATTAATTGCCAACAGGGGCGAAATCGCATTGCGAATTATTCGCACCTGTAAAGAAATGGGCATTAAAACGGTAGCTGTTTACTCTACTGCTGACAGGGAAAGCTTACATGTACGCTTTGCTGATGAAGCTGTTTGTATAGGGCCGCCACCAAGTAAAGATTCTTACCTGAGTATTCCTAACATTATATCTGCTGCTGAATTAACAAATGCAGATGCAATTCACCCAGGTTACGGATTTCTATCTGAGAATGCTAAATTCTCTTCCGTTTGCCGTGATTACGGTATTAAATTTATTGGAGCAACACCTGAACAAATCAACTCTATGGGCGACAAAGCGTCGGCTAAAGAGACCATGAAAAAAGCAGGCGTTCCTACTATTCCCGGATCTGAAGGTTTACTTGAAAGTGTTAAAGAAGGTATAAAAATTGCCAACGGCATGGGTTATCCGGTTATCCTGAAAGCAACTGCCGGTGGTGGTGGTCGTGGAATGCGCGTGGTATGGAAAGATGAAGAGTTCGAAAATGCATGGGATAGCGCCAGACAAGAATCGGGTGCTGCTTTTGGAAACGATGGATTATATTTAGAAAAATACATCGAAGACCCACGTCATATCGAGATCCAGATCATTGGTGATCAGTATGGCAAAGCTTGCCATTTATCTGAACGCGATTGTTCAATACAACGTCGTCACCAGAAACTTGTTGAAGAAGCCCCATCTCCTTTCATGACTCCTGAGTTAAGAGAGAAAATGGGCGAAGCTGCTATCAAAGGGGCAATCGCTGTTCAATACGAAGGTGCCGGTACAATTGAATTCCTGGTTGACAAACACCGCAACTTCTATTTTATGGAGATGAATACCCGTATTCAGGTTGAGCATCCGGTAACTGAAGAAGTAATCAACTACGATTTGATCAAAGAACAAATTAAAGTGGCTTCAGGTGTTCCTATTTCTGGCAAAAACTATATGCCTGATATGCACGCAATTGAATGCAGGATTAATGCGGAAGATCCTTTTAACAACTTCAGACCTTGTCCAGGTAAAATAACCAACTTCCACTCTCCCGGAGGTCATGGTGTAAGGGTTGATACGCATGTTTATGCTGGTTATCAAATTCCTTCTAACTACGACTCTATGATTGCTAAATTAATTTGTGTTGCACAAACACGTGAGGAAGCAATTAGTACGATGGAGCGTGCATTAAGTGAGTTTGTAATTGAAGGTGTAAAAACTACGATACCTTTTCACTTAAAATTGATGAAAGATCCTAACTTTAGAGCTGGTAATTTTACCACGAAGTTTATGGAAACCTTCGAATTTTCAGAATAGAAAAAACTATTTATAAGATTTAAAACGTAAATACCATTCTGAATAAAATAGAATGGTATTTTTGTTTTACAAATAACGTACATGAGTGATACTAAAAAAAGGGACCTTATTGGTGCTATAAAAGAAAAAGGGAAAACATTAGAAGCGGAAATGTCTTTCTTTGACCACATTGACGTACTTAGAAAGCATTTATTGCGCGCATTAGCCATTGTTCTGGTACTTACCATTGGGGCATTTTACTATACTGATTTTATTTTCAACACGATCATTATGGGCCCAAAAAACCCCAGCTTTTGGACCTATCGTATGATGTGTAAGCTGGTAGAGCGCTTTCCTTCTATAGGTCCGGAGTTCTGTATTACAAAAATTGATGCAAAAATCATCAATACAGAGATGGCCGGACAGTTCACACTCCAGCTGAATTCATGTGTAATGGTAGGTATCATATTGGGTATCCCCTATCTCCTGTTTGAACTTTGGTTATTTGTAAAACCAGCACTGCACGAGAACGAAAGAAAATCTGCAAGTGGCTTTGTAGCTTTTGCTTCATTCCTGTTTTTCTTAGGTATACTATTTGGGTATTACATCATCTGCCCTTTATCCATCAACTTCCTAACTAATTTTACAGTAAGTCCTGAGATTCAAAATACCTTTACAATTGACTCTTATCTTTCGTCAGTAATGACCTTAACGCTTGGTTCCGGAGTAATTTTCCAGTTACCGGTCATCATCTATATCTTATCAAAATTAGGTATAATGACTCCGGCATTTATGCGGGCAAGCAGAAGATACTCAACTGTTCTTATTTTAATAATAGCAGCTGTAGTTACACCAACTGCCGATCCATACACAATGCTAATTGTAGCACTGCCATTATTCTTGCTTTATGAATTGAGTATCTTTATATCTGCAAATATAGAGAAGAAAAGAAATAAAGATATTTATGGTGTGGCCAAGGTAAAATAGGCTTAGTACAATATTTAATTAAATAACAAAGTTTTAAAATGTCAATAGATAAAAAAATGAAAATTGCAATAGGCGCAGATCACGCAGGTTTTGAATATAAAGAGCTATTAAAATCCTACCTAACTGATTATGAAGTTAAAGACTTTGGAACTTATTCAAGCCAATCTGTTGATTACCCTGATTTTGCACACCCTGTAGCATCAGCAGTCGAAAGTGGCGAGTATACCTTTGGCATTTTAGTATGCGGAAGCGCAAATGGTGTGGCAATTACTGCAAACAAGCATCAGCAAATAAGAGCAGCGATTTGCTGGCTCAATGAACTTGCCGCTCTTGCAAGACAACACAACAATGCAAATGTTTTGTGCATTCCTGCCAGATTTGTTTCAGAAGATCTTGCAAAAGAAATGGCAACAACCTTCATCAAYACACCTTTTGAAGGCGGCAGGCATGGTGTAAGGGTTGGAAAAATGTCCTGCTAAAAACCAATCGAAATAAAGAGAACCTAAGAAATTTAATCCGGCCGAGATGAAAAAGCAGCTTTTATATTCAAGTTTTTTATTACTTATTGGCTGTACTGCAGTGGCACAAAATAAAGATGCCATAAAATTCAGTCAGACCATCAATAAAGATAATGCTTCCAAACATCTGTCAATATTGGCATCCGATGAATACGAAGGTAGAGAAACTGGGAAAAAAGGTGGTTGGATGGCGGCCGAATACATTAAAAACCACTTTAAAACCATTGGTTTAAAAGGTCCTGTATCCGGAGATTACTTTCAGCCAGTTGACATAGTTTCGTTTGGTCTTTCACAAATAGTAACAGTAGATGGTCAACCGGCCGAACCTTTAACTGATTTTTTCATTATGCCCAAAACCGTTTCGACCAAAGGTTTTGCTTTTAATGCCAACAGCATATTATTTGCCGGCTATGGGCTAACAAAAGATGATTACAACGATTATGCTGGCCAAACAGTAGCCGGAAAGGTAGTAATGATCTTTAAATCAGGAGAACCCGGATCTCCCGCCCCTACTGCATCTATAAGAAATTCCAGCGCTTTAAATGCCAAACTTAAATATCTGACAGCGCAAAAGGCACAGGCAGTTCTGCTTATTGACCCTATTGTTGATAATATGCCTGACAATTTAAAAGGCTATCTCCAATCGGAAGAAATGGCATTAAAGAATAAGGAAACGATGGACCGTCAGGATGTTCCTCAAACTATGCCTGTTATCACAATAGGGACTTCACTTGCAAATAAAATTCTTGCCGGAGCCAGCACAAACATCGACGCACTTAAAAAGAAAATAACTGACAGTGGAAAACCTTCTCCACAAGAGATTAAAATAAGCGTGTGCGCAAGCGCAAGCAAGGTCGAGAAAAAAGTTAAATCTGAGAATGTTTTAGGTTTTTTGCCGGGTTCAGATCCCAAACTAAAGCGCGAAGTATTGATAATCACAGCCCACTACGATCACATTGGTATTACACCTGATGCCAAAGGCGATGATAAAATCAACAATGGTGCAGATGATGATGGATCTGGTACAACGGGTGTGTTGTTAATTGCCGAAGCATTTGCTAAAGCAAAGAAAGCAGGCAAAGGCCCTAAAAGAAGTATTTTATTTATGACTGTTACAGGTGAAGAAAAGGGATTACTTGGATCTGAATGGTACTCAGAAAATCCTGTCTTTCCTTTAGAAAACACCATTACAAACTTAAACATCGATATGATTGGCCGTGGCGACAAGGCACACGAAAGTGATAACAACTTCGTTTACATTATTGGTTCAGACATGCTAAGCTCAGATTTGGACAGAATTGGTAAAAAAGCCAACAAAACTTATGTGAATATCAATCTCGATGAAAAATATAATAACCGCACAGACCCTAATCAGTTCTATTATCGTTCTGATCATTATAATTTTGCCAAACATGGCATTCCGGTAATTTTCTATTTTAATGGTGTACATGATGATTACCACATGCCCGGAGATGAGGTAAGCAAGATAGATTTTCCTATGCTTGCCAAAAGAGCCAAATTGGTTTACTTTACAGCCTGGGAACTAGCCAATGGATTAAAGCGCCCGGTGGTTAATAAAAATGACGACGGCACGCCAAAGATGTAATAGTCAAATTACTTTTTTTCATGAATACTTGCATAGTTTTATCTAAGTTTGAAACTAACAAGATTCAAAACCAGGGGAAATGGTTTAAAGCCTTAAAAAGCTATATCTGAGAATTGAATAGGTAAATAAAAACAGGTGAAAACGATGGATATATCAGAGGAATTTTTGGAGAAGGCAGATGAGAAGGCCTTCGATTTAGGACATCGCAACACTATCAATCATAACATAGGCAAATATAATCTTGCTGTTGAACGCGGATTATCCAAGTTTGAAAATTTAGAGAACTCCAAAAGAAAAGCACACGTTATTAAGTGGCGCGTTATGGAGAACCTGGATAAGTTTTTACCAGAGTTCGAATCCAATTTCCAACGTAGAGGCGGTAAAGTAATTTGGGCAAACGACACCAATGAAGCCCAAAAAGAAATTCTGAATATCATTAAAAAGAATGGTGGAAAGACAGTAATTAAGTCGAAATCCATGACTACAGAAGAGATTCATTTAAATGATTTTCTTGAAAAAAATGATATTGAATCCCTAGAAAGTGATCTGGGCGAATATATAGTACAACTACTGGGGCAACCCCCATATCATATTGTGACGCCTGCAATGCATTTAAGCAAAGAGGATATTGCTAAATTATTTCATGAAAAATTTGGTACCCCTCTCGATTATACCCCTCAACAGCTTACCCAAAAGGCTCGTGAGCTTTTAAGAGATAAATACCTGAAAGCGGATATTGGGATTAGCGGGGGAAATTTTCTAATAGCCGACACAGGAAGCATTGCTTTAACTGAAAATGAGGGTAATGCAAGGCTATGTACAACTTTCCCTAAAATACACATTGCTATTGTGGGTATCGAGAAGATCATTCCTTCTATGGCAGATCTTGATCTTTTCTGGCCGCTTTTGGCTAGTCATGGTACGGGACAAAACCTAACCGTTTACAATACGATTCTAAGCGGTCCCAGAAGAGGTGAAGAAACTGATGGTCCGGAAGAAATGTACGTAATCTTACTTGATAACGGACGGACCAATTTACTTGCTCAAAAAGAACAGCGTCAGGGCTTATACTGCATTCGTTGCGGTGCTTGTCTCAACGCTTGCCCTGTTTATAAAAATATTGGCGGACATACTTATAATACTACTTACAGTGGCCCTATTGGCTCTATTATTACCCCGCATCTTAAAGGCATGAAAGATTTCAAGCATTTAAGCTACGCATCAAGCCTGTGCGGAAAATGCTCAGAAGTTTGTCCGGTTAAAATAGACATTCATAAAATGTTGTTGCTGAACAGACGAGACGCTGCTGCTAACCACGACAATAGTAAGGCCGAGGAAGTAGGCTGGAAAATCTGGAACGTAGGCATGTTAAAAAGATCAAGAATGGATTTCCTGAGTGGAAAAATCAAGAACTTCTTCCTTAAAAATCTATTTAGAAAAATATGGGGTAAATACCGTTCCATGCCGGTAATATCACCAAAGTCTTTTGCCAAGCAATGGGAAGAAAAAAATAAGGAATCTAAAAACCTATAAGCATGACCTTCGACCGAAAAGACAAAAGTGACAGCGCATTATTGAATTTCTATAAGCGCCTACTTTATCCAAGAATGGTCGAAGAGAAAATGCTAATCCTACTGCGCCAGGGTCGCATAGGCAAATGGTTTTCAGGAATTGGTCAGGAAGCTATTGCCGTAGGCAGTACTATGGCAATGGAAGCTCAGGAATATATCCTGCCGATGCACCGCAACCTTGGTGTATTTACAACCCGTGATATTCCTTTAAGAAAGCTAATGGCCCAATGGCAAGGCAAAATTACAGGCTTTACTAAAGGGAGAGATCGTTCCTTTCATTTTGGGACTCAGGATTATAAAATTATTGGGATGATATCCCACCTTGGCCCTCAAATGGCACTGGCTGATGGGATTGCACTTGCGGATTTAATTGAACATAAAGAGAAGGCGACTTTAGTGTTTACCGGCGAAGGGGCAACAAGCGAAGGTGATTTTCATGAAGCACTAAACGTTGCAGCGGTGTGGAACTTACCTGTGATCTTTCTTATAGAAAACAATGGCTATGGGCTCTCCACGCCTATAAATGAGCAATTCAAATGCAAAAACCTTGCAGATAAAGCTATTGGATATGGAATTGAGGGAATTCAGGTAGATGGCAACAATATCCTGGAGGTATATGATACGCTGAACTCGATAGCTACTTCTATCCGGAAATACCCAAGACCAGTCCTAATTGAATGCCTTACATTCAGAATGAGAGGACATGAAGAAGCTTCGGGAACTAAGTATATTCCGCAGGAGCTATTCGATAAATGGGCTGCAAAAGATCCCCTCAAAAACTTTGAACAGTACTTACTTGAACAAAATATTCTTACAGAGCGCTTAGTTCAGGAAATAAGCGCCTCATTCAAAACAGATATTGACCAGGAGATAGAAATTGCTTTTCGCGACCAGGAGCCCACTGTCGACATACAAACAGAACTTGACGACATGTTTTCGCCGTATTTGTTTGAAGCTACTGAACCAACCGGATCACCAAGAGAGATACGCTATTTAGATGCCATCACAGATGGACTGAGAACAGGCATGACAAAACATGAGAACCTTGTTTTGATGGGGCAGGATATTGCTGAATATGGTGGGGCTTTTAAGATTACTGATGGTTTTGTAAAGGAATTTGGAAAAGCAAGGGTTAGAAATACGCCCATCTGCGAGTCTGCTATTGTTGGCGCTGGTTTAGGGCTTTCAATAAATGGATATAAAGCTGTAGTAGAAATGCAATTTGCAGATTTTGTTACCTGCGGTTTCAATCAAATTGTCAATAACCTTGCAAAAACCCATTACCGATGGGGAGAAAAAGCTGATGTTGTGGTGCGCATGCCTACAGGAGCAGGAACTGGAGCCGGCCCTTTTCACTCTCAAAGCAATGAAGCATGGTTTACCAAAACCCCCGGACTAAAAGTTGTTTATCCGGCTTTCCCTTATGATGCCAAAGGATTGCTACTTTCCGCTATAGACGATCCGAATCCTGTAATGTATTTCGAGCATAAATATCTTTATCGTAGTTTGAGTGGCAATGTACCATCCGGATATTATAACATAGAGATTGGAAAGGCCAGTATTTTAAAACATGGAACACAACTAACTATCATAACTTATGGATTAGGGGTTCACTGGGCACTCTCTTATCTGGATGAAAATCCTGAGATTTCAGCCACTCTAGTCGACTTACGAAGTTTGCAGCCATGGGATAAAGAAACTGTTGCCACAGCAGTTAAAACAACAGGCAGAGCCCTGATCTTACATGAAGATACGTTAACCTGTGGCTTTGGCGCCGAGTTGGCTGCATGGATCTCTGAACATTGCTTTAAATACCTCGATGCTCCGGTTATGCGTTGCGCAAGTGCCGACACGGCCATACCAATGAGCAAAACGCTTGAAGATAGTTTCCTGGCAAAAAGCAGCCTCCCGGATACCGTGAAACGCCTGTTGGCTTACTAGTTTAACTTGGCATGATAATAGCCTGTTAGTTAAACACAAGCTAAGTTCATCGTATGAAATCATTATCTCTATTTTCCTTGCTCGCTATAACTGTTGTGAGTTGTAATCAGGGTCCTAAGCATCCTCAAGCCGATCTTGTTAATGCGCGTATTGGCACTCCAATGACAGAGGCTTCGATATTGCTTTATGCAGATTCCATTGATGCAACCCTCAATACTTATGAAAAGAATATCAGTCTGGTTTATCAACTGGGGCAGGCAACGATGCGTGTAGAAAAATACAGTTGGAATGGCAAACCGGTATTGTTTTCTCAGTACGAAAATGATGAAGGAATAAGCAATGAGATAAAAAAATACTATTTTAAAAATGATAGCCTGATTTTGTTGAGGGAGGGAGCCAAAATAACCAAACAGGGAACAGATGTTTTTGAGGATCATCGCACCTATCTTAGAAATAATATCCCCTTTAAAGAAGAATTCCGCAGTTCAGCCACCCTCACATCGCTTAAAGCCGAGCCTTTCCAGATCAGAAAGAAAACAGCTTCCGATCAGACAAAAGAATACAATGAAGACATAAAGTTATTAAACGACGCAGTTAACGGCGCTGATAAATTTGATTTGGTTTTCGATAATGTTATATCTGCTCCGGATGAAAGGTATATTCTCTTAAAAAGTAAAATCGCCGGCGGCTATACCGCAAGCATTTTAATAAAGGATACGGACAGCTATGTGGATAGTCTGTTAAAAGACCCTTCAATTTATAAGGACAAAAAATTGAATATAAAATGGGAAGTAAGAGACAAAGAAGCCGTTTATGTACCCGTAGCGGGCAGTGTTACCTCCGCTAACGGATTAAAAAGATAAGTATTCCCGTTATCAAGACAAACACAACGATATCTTTTTCTCAGTCGCTCTCCTTTTTTAAATTGTCTTCCGTCTTTTATGCTAAATACGGTGTTTATAGGAAGCTCTTCCAGGCGGGAAACATTTAACAGCAGATCATATTTTTTCAAAGCTCTTGACAACTTCAAATCAGTACAGCTGGCGGCAGATGGGTTATTTAAATAGCTTACAATTGCAGATTGTACGTCCTCAGGAAAAATATTCTGTTCAATAAAAGGTACCATCATGCGCTTAAAATTCCGTTTCCATTCATCACCATGAGGTTTTACTTTATTTTTGTGGTCGTTCCAGGTTAGCAGATGAGCAAATTCATGAACAGTGGTTACAAGAAAAGCGTAAGCATTAAGGTCATTATTGACCGAAATCTTATGCCCGGCACCCTTAAATGGATGTCTGTAATCACCAAGCTTTGTTGCTCTGTTCTTAGAAATCTTAAATTCACATTGAAAATAATCTATCCACCGGGCTATAATTGGAGCCGCGGCAACAGGCATGTATTGTGCTAAGATATTCTCCTTTTTCACAAAGGCCAAGATAATTAAATTACTTTAAAAGTTGATAGGCGATCAGACTCGCTACATATGCCATTCCGGTCATATACACAATTTGAATAATAGGCCATTTCCAGGATTTGGTTTCTCTGAATACCACTGCCACAGTACTCATACACTGCATTGCAAAAGCATAAAATAACATCAGGGAAAATGCCGTGGCAAATGTGAATACAGGCAGGCCGGTATCCGGATCCCGCGCCCCGCGCATTTTATTGCGGATGGTAGCAACCTCCCCATCATTATCCACACTATAAATAGTAGCCATTGTACCTACAAAAGCTTCTCTGGCAGCAAAAGAGGTAATTAAAGCAATACCTATTTTCCAGTCGAATCCTAAGGGTTTAATAGCAGGTTCTATCACATGCCCTAAAATACCCGCATAAGAGTTTTCAAGCTTCTCTGCGGCCCTATCTCTTTCCAATGTGCTAATTTGCACACTATCTTTTTGGGCTTCTATAGCTGCATATTTATCATCAATTTCTTTAAACCTTTCAGATGGGCCGTACGTTGCCAATACCCAAAGGATAATAGAGATGGCAATAATCACCTTACCTGCTTCAAATACAAACGTCTTTGATTTCTCATACATGGTATAAATCACATTTGTCCATCTCGGCATTCTATACACAGGCAGCTCCATAATGAAATATGATTTCTCTTTCGCCTTTATCAGGAACTTCATCACAAAAGCTACCACGACTGCTGCCAAAATACTAATAACGTACATCCCCATAAGGGTTAAGCCTTGCAAATTGATAAAGCCCCATACCATCTTTTYTGGCACAACCAATGAGATCAATAAAGTATAAACAGGTAATCTGGCAGAGCAGCTTACCAAAGGAGCAACCATAATAGTGATGATACGATCCTTCCAGCTTTCAATATTCCTTGCACTCATGATTGATGGAACGGCACATGCCAAACTTCCAATCATAGGTACTACAGATTTACCGCTAAGCCCAAACTTTCGCATGATCTTATCCATCATAAAGGTAACTCGAGCCATATAGCCGGTATCCTCCAGTATAGATATAAAAGCAAACAGGATCGCTATTTGAGGAATAAATATCACTACACCACCTAAACCAGCCAATACACCATCTAAAAGAAGATTGGTTAAAATACCATCTGGCAGATGCTGGTGTCCGTATTCAGTAAGCCACACAAAAGCATATTCAATTAGCTCCATTGGATAAGACGACCAGGAGAAAATAGAATTAAAAATAAAAAATAGAATCCCAATGAAGATCAGAAAGCCCCAAAATTTATTGGTAAGTACCGAATCCAGTTTATCACTAAAAACAAACTTTCTTGCCGCTCCGGTATCTTCTACCACCCCACTTAAAATGGTGCTTAAATACCTGTAGCGGGCAATGGTTTCAGCTGCTTGTAACTTAGAAGATTCAAAGGTATGCTCAGCTTTTATCCGCTCAAAGGCTTCATGATCCTGAAGGGAAAATGTATTAAGATGCTCGTGCTGATGCAGTATTTGTAAGGACAGGTAATTATTTTCTGTTTTGATGCGCTGCTTAACCAAATTAATAGCCTCTGGCGCCAATACATGCATATCCGCTCCCGCTACCTGGGTAGCAATTTTTGTAGTATTATCAATAGCTTCCTTTAGCTCAGTTAAGCCCGAATTGCTCCTTGCAGAAATTGCTACTACTTGTATCCCCAGCCGTTCAGAAAGTTTATTGATGTTGATATCAATTCCTTCTTTTTTGGCCATATCGGTCATATTAAGTGCCAGAACCATTGGAACACCCAAATCGGCCACCTGCGAATAAAGCAATAAATTTCTTCGAAGGTTTGTTGCGTCTGCTACCAGCACAACAATATCAGGATGACTTGAATTATTTTTATCAGCCAACACCTGAAATACGATGCTTTCGTCTTTGCTTTTTGGATACAGGCTATACGTACCAGGTAAATCAATTATTTCAGCCTGTTTATTATCGGCTAGTTTGCAATAGCCTACTTTCTTGTCAACAGTTATACCCGGAAAATTTCCAATCTTTTGATTTAATCCTGTAAGCAGGTTAAAAAGTGTAGATTTCCCAGTGTTGGGGTTACCAACTAAAGCAATTTTAATATCTTTTGCCAAAATTATTATTGAATTATAATAATAGACGCTTCGTTTTTACGCAAACAAAGTTGATATCCTGCAACGCGAATAGCTATTGGGTCACCAAGTGGCGCAAAACGTTCTACTTCTACTGTTTCACCAGGCAAGCATCCCATTTCCATTAATTTTACAGACATTTCAAGATCTGTAAACGCTACGATAGTACCTTGTTCTCCTGGATTTAACTGTGAAAGTTTCATCTATGTATAAGTGTTATTTTGAGGCGCAATTTAGACTTAATTTATAATAAATCCAAATAAGCAGGGATTTATATATAGTCATAAAAAAGCCCTTTAATAAATAAGGGGCTACTTGTTAAATTGATACAATTACTTACTTGGATAGCTGGAATAGCTAACTTTTGGGCATTTACAACCTGGTTTAAAAATGCTGCAGCTGCTAATTAATCCTACAAACATTAACAGCATCAATAAATTAAATCGTCTTTTCATTGTAATTAGATTTGTGTAGTAAGATATAGCTAAAAACGCCCATAAAAACACCTGTCATATCACATCCAAAATCCCACCACTCTGCTGATCTGTAAGTAAAAAACTTCCATTGTAACAATTCAATACCACCTCCAAGTGCTGCTGTAATTACAATGATCTTAAATATGGTCAGAGAGCGGAAGCTATAATTATGCTGATGTTTTATTTTACCATAAAACAACAGAATAGTAAGCACATAAAAGAACCCCAAATGAACCAATTTATCAAAGCCTTCAAAAAAAAAGCCTGATCCACTGGTATCAGGCATTTTCATATTACAAAGCACTAAAATTACAATGGTCCATACAATGGCCCAGACCTGATATTTTAATTCCCCGAATTTATTCATCAATTATGCTCCTACAAGTGCCTTGTAAGCATCCGAGGTTAATAAGCCTTCAACTTCCGAAAGATCAGAAACTGCAACCTTAACCATCCATCCTTGTCCATATGGATCAGAATTTACCAGCTCTGGGTTGTCATTAAGAGCAGCATTAGTTTCTGTCACGGTAGCAGTTACTGGCATAAACAGATCTGAAACTGTTTTAACCGCTTCTACAGTACCAAATACCTCGTCTTTGCTCACTTCGTCACCTACAGTATTTATGTCGATGTACACGATGTCGCCTAGCTCACGCTGGGCAAAATCAGTAATACCGATATAAGCTTCATTACCCTCAATTCTAAGCCATTCGTGGTCTTTAGTGTACTTTAATTCTGATGGAAAATTCATTTCTCTAAATTTATTTTTTCGTAAATCTTTTACCGCTCAACACATTAAATAAGCTGCGCGCGCTCAAAGGTAATTAATATCAGTGTTTATAACAATCCTTAATTCAGAGTAATCCTTAAACTAAAACCAAAATTACTGAAAGAGGTGTTAAAGGTCTGCGAAGTATACGGCTTGGTAACGTTAGAATCATAGAATACCCGCACATTAAAACGCTGGTTAAGCACATAATCTATACTCGGCCTAAAGGTTATGTTCTGCGCTCCTGATGAAACTTCTGCCTCAGTAATATCTGCACGATAAATCACAGTCTTATTATCTCTTAATGCAATGTCCAACTTAAAATCCATATTGTTATCAGTCTTTAATCCTTTAAATAACCCAAAAGGGAATCTGAATTTATTTGTTCTGTATCCCAAACCAAAAACCATATTGTTTTCCGTTAATTGAGCGAGCTGACTGTTTGCAAGACTTAATCCCAGCAATCTCGATCGGCCATACTCAAAGTTAGCCGTCATGTTATTTTTCAATCTGGTATCCACACCAATTAGCGGGGCAAATTGTTCAGCAATAGTTACCTGAGAATACTGGAACTTAGGCAAAAAGTTTCCCCCATCAGCATCTTCTCTGCTAATTACAGATCCGTTACTTTCCTGATATCTCAATAGGGAGTTAAAACTGTTTACACTGTACACTGAACGATAAGAATGTCTGATGTCTATTGAATTAAACCGGTCCGCAAGGAAAGCAATACGGGTTAATCCACGGTAATTCAACCGCCAGTTCGGCAAAGGAATACTTGGAAGAGAGTTCAGGTTAACTGACGAGGCACTTCTGCCCGAATAAGCTGCTAAAAATGCAGAAACAACTACATCCTGGGCATTCTTATCGTAACCATCTGCATAACCATCAACCATTCCTCTTGAATTTGGGTTTTGTGCGCCCAAACGCTGCGAAATCACCTGTCGGTTGGCCATGAACTGGTTAAACAACTTAGAAACCGTACTGCCCGATTTTTCTGAGAATGAGGTGCGTAAAGAAATAAATGAAACACTATAATCTCCGGTTGTATATGGACTTAAATTCTCAAATTCACGACTGTCTCTATCATATCTGTAGTTCGTAGAGAAATTCGATGTTCTATTCTTATTTGCAGTAAGGGTAATGGTCAAATCCCGAATGGGCTCAATTAAACTGGTAAAGCTTAAATCCTCTCGCAAGGTATTCACATAAAGCTGTGTCTGTAAAGTATCCGTAGTGAGCCATCCATTATTAACGGCCATACTTCTAATGTCACGCTGACTTCCGAACACAAAGCCCAATCCCGGAGCTCCGGTCACATCATCAATACCAAAATAATTGGTTTTAGGTAAATAACCTGGCATAAATATACCCCTGGTCTGCGTATAAGCACCTACAATATTTTTAATTCCTGTAAGTAAACCTACAAAGAACCCCGTGCCCGATTGCTTATCTGTAGTCCCGGCACCTGCCTTTCGAACAAATCCGAATTTGTTGTATAGACTGGCAAGGTTCAGATTTGGATTGATCTGAATGATCCTTGAATTCTGAATGGTATTCCCCAAATCTATAAGTGGGTTTCTAAGGGTTGATAGTGGCTCAGTCTGCCAGTTAAAGCTAGTTCCGTAACGAGTAGTTACATTTAACCAGTCCATTCCCGGAATCTTATTTAACGGTAAATTATAAGTAACATTTAAGTTGTGGGAATAGTCTGTAGTTCTACCCAGTCGCTTTAAATTCTGCCAAAGTGTGTCTCTTTTCAATCCGTCAATTCTGCCCTCGGGCTCATCAATGATAGAGTAATTGGTGGCATCAAAATCTAAAGTAAGTGAACGGGTAAAGTTCCAAGAAATACCATATACCCGGGTAACAAGGAAATTTTTATTAAACGTAGTGTTTATGGGAATGGCATTATTAGGGTCATTGTTGCGCAGGCTGTTTTCTGAATAATACCGGTCCAGATCAATCCTAAAGTTTATGGAATTAGGCAATAAGCTAAAGTTGATCTCTTTTAATAATGCCAGCGTATTTGATTTAATGATCTTGGCAAGCGGTTCATAGCTTTTTGACTGACCGGCATAATTATAGGCCAACGATGCCCTGTAAGTCTGCTGAATATTATTCTGATTAATAAAATCCCTATGTGCAAACTTAGTATAGGCATAACTTGCGTTTAAATTTTCTACATCCCATAGCTTAGGTTTTTTATCAAGATCGGTACGTTCCTTTCTTACATTTGTAAAACTGATGCTATTACGTGTAGTATAATCCTGTGCGTAATTCAGGATCTCTTTTTTCTCTGCTTTAGTGGCCCCTTCCAACGCAGTTTTCAATTCAATATCCGGCGTTCTCGGATCATACTGCGGTGTACTTATCTGACTTGAATAACTAATAAACATGGGAATCTTTACCCCCGATTTATTAGGTAAAAACTTGCCAAGTTCCATGCTCGAGGAGATATCAAAAAATACATTATCAGCTCTGTTTCTTTCGCTTACTCGTTTTTCCAGGGAGCCGAATCCAATCGTAGATTTACTTCCCGAAATGTTTACATCCGCAAAATCTGCCAGTTGTGCATTCATCCTTGCAGTTGCAGCCCACCCCCCTCTTTCGTCAAACTGCGTCAACCTTAATTCATTAAACCATATCACCGCATTTTTATCCAGCCCATCATCCTCACCAGGGTTTGCAGGATTCCTGAGTGGATTTTTCACACCAAGCATATAAACCCGGACTTTACTCATATCAGGCTGACCCTTTATGGTAATTGTTTTCCCATTTTCGATAAATTCATAGGGGATATTTACCGGCCATGGCTGCCCGTTAAGCATAGCTTTATTTCTGGCTATCTTGGCTTTTTGAAAAATCTCAAGTTCAATATCCAGTTTATTCTGGTCCGGCCAGATGGCATAAGGATCACTTGTTCCCGGATTGGTAACCCTTAAAGGTTGTGAGTACTCGTAATAATTATCCTGATTATCGGTCCCAATTCTTAAAAAGGCACTCAGGTCATTATTATTCAGCACATTACTCCCAAGGGCTTCAAGGTGAATATACATTTCCAAGTGCTTATATGATCTGAAATCATTAATAGCGGTTTTAAATGTAGCTCTTCCGTATCCATCCCTCAAATTTTTGATCGTTACCGCCAGCGACTGTTCATTCTGCCTGGTATCACCACGATAATTGCTGAAATCGCGTTCTCTTTCAATACCCGGAGGAACAACATATGGTATTGGGGTACGTTTTCCATTTTCTTCAATGTTCACTGTGGCTACTTCAATTGTCGAATTATCGGCTCCTATTGGTTGTAACACCGGATCAACAATTACCTGTGCAGGATCGTTATTTGCATTATACTGGCGCCATTCACCTCTTATCAATTGGATCTTTCCAAACCTTAGCACAGTGGTATCGGCATAATTGGTCAGGAACATTCTAATGAAACGAATCGACTTAAAATCCTGGATATTTCCAACCTTTTGCTGGTATTGTGCCAATGGAATTCGGATCTGATACCAGGTAACAGGTTGTGTTTGTCCATTAGCAAGTTTAACCTGCGAGGTCACCTTGTCAGTAACAAAATTTTGTCCAACCATTAAATCTCCCGGACGCATAGATACCTTATATTGAAAATACTCGTCAGACTGGGTCATGTTATTATCTCTGTTGATGTCCTCTCCATCCGGTAAAGAAGTAGAAGCTGAATTCTCTACACCAAAATCTTCCTGAGATTGTTCAGGGGTCTTAGAGTTTCCTTCAGTACCATTATATCTCTGGTAACGTTTTAAAATTCCGGCACCAGCCTGATCGAGTGCATTACTCCGATAATAGGAATAGTCATCTGATGATGGGTCATTTTCTAATTCAGCAGCAGCATCAGGATTTAACTGCCCCTTTATTTGATTAATAAGCGAGGCGAATTTGGCACGTTCATCATTATTCGACAACCCGTCCAGCCCTACATCCTGGGTTCTTCTGGCAGCTGGATCATTGTCAAATGCCTGAACCACCGGTTGCAGCTTAGGTACCCTGCCCCAATTTGTTTCATCAAATTTACTTGGATCTCCATTTGCAGGCAACCCATTTTCTAATGATTTACGTCCGTCTTTCAGAATGTCTTCTGAAATATTTCCAACATTAAAATACAAATCACCTCCGGCAGAATTTGGTTTATAAATATTTGGGTCCATAACCCATAATTCTATAAACTCTATATTCAAAGCCTCAAAATCATTGGTTTCAATTCTTCTGAACAAACCACCCCATCTCGATTTAGGATTATTTAACAGACCATTAGAACCAAATCCTGTTGGTGCATAATTATAAGGTCCTCTCACCGTCGGATAAAAAGCAACATCTAAAGTTGGCAGGGTGATAGATTGACCGGTACTTGTTTCTTTAAAAGGGAAAACCTCCTGCTCTATAATTTCGCGCACATAATGATTCGACAATTCTGTACGGTTGCTTCTTATGCTGGCAGGTAAATTACTCGCATTCCTATTGTAAAAGGTCGGGTCAATATTATAAAATGCAATACGCGCCCTATTGTAGCCGTACGCAAGGTCATTAGTCAAATTTGATTCAGGGAACAGTTGAGGGGTACCCGATAACTGCCATGCTACAGCACTTTTAAGATCTATTATTGATCTCGAGGCTTCAAAATCATCCAGGTAACTTACGCCACCTTTTTGACCTCCAAAGTTAAGCGCATTCGGGTGGCCAGGTAACAATTGGGCAAACTCTCCCGAAAAGGTAATGCTCGAAGGGGCTTTGGTAGAAAGGAAAGGTAATTTATCAACCAGCTTAGTTAAAAACCTTGAGGGTGAACTGTAATTAATATCCAGCCCCCATATGGTATTGGAAATCGGTTCCTCTCCAATGTTTACTTTTGGTGTTAGCGGTTTTTCAGAAAGGTTCATGATTGTACCTCCCAAATTCAGTTTATTATTTACTTTATAGTCCAGCCTTGCCCCAAATAACGACCGCTGCTGCAACCCAAAAAGTTCATTATTTTCTGTTGATATTCTTATCGGCTGGCCTGATATTAAAATTCCCGTATTCAATATCTTCACCCTTCCTCCCTGGTAGTCTACTGTAAAATCCACTCCTTCCTGTAAAGGAATTGTTCCGGCAAAAACCCTCACCGATCCCTCCGGCACATTGATGGCATTTAAGCTAAACTCCGAGGCAATATCAGATTGGTAACTTCCTTTAATGATATACCGGTTCTGTTTGGTAAACAATTGCTGCGCCACAACCTTGGTCGAGTCGTACAATGCAGTGTAAGTGTATTTATCAATAAAAGCTTGTTCGGTTGGTAAAAACTGACTGGCCAGATCTCTTCCAAATGGCTCAACAAGCGGAAAAATTATTCTCCCATTTAATGGATCTATAGTAATGTATCCATTTTTTGTGTTTGAAAGCACGTAGGCCGTATTTCCATTGGTATTATTAATTGTATTGGTATTGTTAAAAGCACTATTGTTCCCAAATGTGTTTGAGGAGTTCTGATTAGAATTTGAATTAAAAGGGTTATTCTCTGCCTGGAAGTCAAAAATCCCATCCGGTTTTGCTTCATCCTGCTGATTTAAACGATCCAAACCCCCTACCTGTATCCATAACTTATCTTTTAGTGGCCGCTTAAATTCATCCAGTTTCTCACCCTCAGTAATAACTGGTCTCTCAATACCTGTTTTCTCGTCTATTCTAAAGATATCCAGCTTAAAGTTTTGTTGACTGATTTGGTATCCACCTATAGAATAAATATTTTTCATCATCAGTCCCCATGTAGGCAGGTTAACTTTAGTCGTTTCATTCTTTAATAACTTTGCGAACAAAACTTTAGGGCTCCCCTGGTCAAATGGAACATCGGTAGTGAACTCACCAACCTGATATTCTACCCCATTGTAAGTATAGCGGTACGCAACGGCAAGCACTTCGTCTGTATTCAGGGAATTATTTAAGGAGATATAACCCAGTTTAGGATGAAAGGTAAACTCTCTTTCAGTTAGTTTTCTGGCATAAGTGAGTTTCGCGTAGTTGTCTGTTCCCTTGCTTTGCTCAAAGAAAGAAATAACTGCATTAGAGTTGGTTTGTCTCGCATCTGCCGGCAACCTATCCAACAAATTATTTGAATGCCTTGGAAACTGAGCATTCTTAAATGCCGAAGGCAGTACTGAGGTTCCTCCGGTCAGGGTAGCATTGTATGGCCTGTTCTCTCCCAAATCCATAAAGGCAAGAACATCTCTGGAATCCTGAGTATTGCCGGCCTTATTGGTAACCCATACTTCTATTTTTGTAATGATAACACCCGAAGTAATGGTAGGCGGATTGGATAGGGCCTTATTGTAATTGTCCCTGAAATACTGGGCAAGGAAATAGTGTTTGTTTGCTTCGTAATTATCTGCACTGATCCTGTATTCGTTTTGCTGTGCACCATTATTAATCTGTATTTCTCTCGACTGCGATTTTTGCTGGGTAAAAACAGTATTTACGTTCAGTTTACCAAACTGCAATTGTGTTTTTATCCCAAATAAGGCTTGTGTTCCGCTAATTAAGGTCGTATTTAAAGGAAGGCTCACATTACCGGCCTCTATTTTCTTTATAATATCATCATCACCACCTGTATAATCCAACTTAATCTGGTTCTCAAAATCGAATTGAGCTTCAGTATTGTAGTTCATATTAACCTTCAGCTTGGTACCGATATTACCAATCACATCCATCTGGATCCGCTGGTTAAAGTCAAAATTACCCTGCACCCTCTGGCGTTCATTAAACAGGGGGTTTTCATTTCTGTTTATTCTACCCAAAAAGGTAAGTTCCGCTTCCCCCCTCGGTTGGATATTGATCGTATTCCCGCCAAATATTTTCTCGAAGGCTTTACTATTGATACTCAAACTAGGAATGATCCCGGTTCTTCTTACATCATTGATCTCCTCATTCGAAAGTGTCCTCCAGTTTTCACGCTTAATTTCACTGCTTATCAACCGCTGATATTCGGCGATGGTTAGGTATTGAGGGGCAGCTATTAACTTATCGCCCACCAGCTGTCTAATAATGTATCTTTTATTTATGGCATCATACTCAACCTCACGTTTCACATTTTCCGGCAAGGGCTTAAAGGAATTTGACGGTGGCCTTATTCCCAGCCGCTGCTTTTCTTTTAACCCGAATAAATTTCTTGACGTATCAGTGGCAGCCCGCCCAACCACTACCTGAGAGACAGCATTTTTTCCCCAAAAGAGTATAACCAAGAGGAGAGATAATATTAGCGTTAATTTGTTTTTCAAGAGTAAAAAAAGTTATAAATTTTTTAGGGCTAGCTTAATCATTTGTTCTACTGATAGATCCTGACCACCCACCTTCACTGCATTATCAATTGCCTTTTCAGATGCAGGTTTAGCAAACCCGAGCATCATTAAAGCCGATAAAGCTTCTTCCTTTACAGTATTGTTTAAAGGGGCCGCAATTAACGACCCCGTTCCTTCCTTCTTTAATTTATCCTGCAACTCAAGCACAAGCCTTTGTGCAGATTTCACACCTATCCCCTTAATACGTTGTATAAGCGGAAGGTCGCCGCTGATAATAGCCGACTGAATTTCATTAGGGGTAATGGATGAAAGCATCATTCTTCCTGTATTTGGTCCTATACCAGATACCGAAATCAGGTGCAGAAATAACCTTCTTTCACCTTCATCAGCAAAACCATACAAAGTATGGGCATCTTCTTTAATATGAAGCCATGTATAGATTTTACATCGCTCCGCATCAGCAAGACTGCTGTATGTGTTTAGAGATATATTAATATGGTAGCCTACGCCACCGGCTTCCACTACAATATACGCGGGGCATTTAAAGGTCAACTTACCATCAATATATGCAAACATATTTTATCTTTTTGAAATTCTTTTTAATAGACCTTTTTTCGGATTTGCTTCTTGTTCTTTAGCCTGTACGTCTAAAACTGCAATGGTTACCATGTTTACAATTTCTCTCACTGAACTGCCAAGCTGTACAATATGTACCGGTTTTTTCAGACCCAGCAAGATCGGGCCAACGGCTTCCGCTTCTCCAAGTTCCTGTAATAACTTATAAGCAATATTACCAGATTCCAGATTAGGAAAAACCAGTGTATTCGCTGGAGCGCCTATTAACCTGCTAAAAGGGAAATTGTCTTTTAACATCTCATTATTAATGGCAAAGTTCCCCTGCATCTCACCGTCCACCATAATATGCGGATATTTCTCGTGTAATATCTTTACAGCTTTCCTAACCTTTTCCGGTACAATACCTTCATTAGAGCCAAAGTTAGAGTATGAAAGTAATGCCACCCTTGGCTGTATGTTAAATTTACTTACAGATCTTTCTAAAAGCAAAGTTAAATCTACCAATTCTTCTGCAGTAGGATCAACATTAACAGTCGTATCTCCGAAAAATACAGGTCCCTTTTTGGTCATCATCATGTACATGCCTGCAACACGGTTTACACCCTCTTCTGTACCAATAACCTGCAAAGCTGGCTTAATTGTCGACACATAATTCTTAGTCAAACCAGAAATCATTGCATCAGCTTCTCCAAACTCAACCATAGAAGCACCAAAATAATTCCGGTCACGCAGAAATTTGGTAGCCTCAATTAAAGTCACCCCTCTTCTTTGTCTCTTCTCATATAATGAGTTCGCATACTTGCTCATGCGCTGCTGCTCTTCAAAAGGGTCAATTATGGTAACGCCCTCTAATTCCAGTGCATTTTCCTCAATTATTTTCTTAATGATTTCCTTGTTTCCAAGCAGAATCGGAATAGCTATATTCTCATCTTTTACAATTTGGGCAGCTTTTAATATTTTATAGTTGTCAGCTTCAGCAAATACAACGCGCTTAGGATCAGATTTAGCCTTATTTGTAATTGCACGCATAATTGCATCATCACCACCCAATCGATGTTTCAATTCCTCAGTATAAGCCTCCCAATCGGTGATCACCTTACGCGCCACACCCGAGTCAATTGCTGCTTTAGCAACTGCAGTAGATACATTCGTCATTAAACGAAGATCCATTGGTTTTGGAATAATATAATCTTTACCGAACTTAATGTTGGTTTCATTGTAAGCCATATTAACCGCCTCAGGTACTGGTTTTTTAGCCAGCTCGGCAATTGCTCTTACTGCAGCGATCTTCATGGGCTCGTTAATAGCAGTAGCCCTCACGTCAAGCGCGCCTCTAAAAATATATGGGAATCCCAAAACATTGTTCACCTGGTTAGGATAGTCAGAACGGCCGGTAGCCATAATGATATCCTTACGGGAATTGAGTGCCAGCTCATAAGCAATTTCCGGGTCTGGATTTGCCATAGCAAACACGATAGGATTTTTTGACATTGATTTCAGCATATCTTCTGTTACACAATTAGCAGATGATAAGCCAATGAACACATCACTATCCTTCATTGCCTCCGCCAGTGTATCTAAATTTCTGGAAGTTGCAAATTCAGCTTTGATTGCATCAAGGTTCTCACGTGTATCACGGATCACACCAGAGCGGTCACACATCACAATATTCTCTTTTTTAGCACCTAAAGAAACATATAAGCGTGAGCAGGAAATGGCAGCAGCACCTGCCCCATTCACTACTATCTTAACCTTATCCATTTTCTTTTTTTGCAGCTCGCATGCATTTAGCAATGCCGCCGCCGAAATAATAGCAGTTCCATGCTGATCATCGTGCATAACCGGAATCTTCATTTCTTCCTTTAAACGACGCTCTATTTCGAAGCACTCAGGTGCCTTAATATCTTCTAAATTTATGCCACCAAAAGTAGGCTCAAGGGCTTTTACGATCTTCACAAAATCATCCACATTAGTGGTGTCCAGTTCCAGATCAAAAACATCAATATCAGCAAATATTTTAAAAAGGAGACCCTTTCCTTCCATTACAGGTTTTCCTGCTTCCGGTCCAATATTACCTAAGCCCAATACAGCAGTACCATTACTAATCACAGCCACTAAATTCCCCTTAGCTGTATATTTATAAACGTCTTCAGTATTTTCAGCAATCTTTAAACATGGCTCTGCAACCCCAGGTGAATAGGCAAGCGCCAGGTCTCTTTGAGAGTTTGTTGGTTTTGTTGGGATAACCTGAATTTTCCCAGGGCGCCCTTGCGAATGGTAATCTAAAGCATCCTGCTTCCTGTTTATTTTAGTCATAAAATTGTCAATTGTAAAGGGTCAAAGTTACAATTCTTTTATTAGGGCTTAAAATAAAAAAAAGGCAATTAAATTACGGATTTCGCGTGTTTAAATGCAATTATGAACAAAATGAACAGGAAAATAAACAAACTGAACGCTAGCTTTTCAGTCGACGGGGGGTGTCATCATCGGTATGTGCACTATACACTTTTATTTTCTGTCCCGGAACAATCGTTAAACTTCTTAATTTATTCCAGACTTTAAGATCCTGAACTTCAACATGATATTTATTGGCAATCTCTCCCAAATTTTGTCCGGGTTTAACTTTATGATAGAAAAAGACCGGTGTTGATTTCGCATTCCTTACCGGTCGACGCTCTTCATTTGAAGCCAGTACCACTTTCATGTTGGTTTCTGTCTCAGGGTTCAGCACCTCGTAGATTCTGGCAAAGTTAGCCAGGCTCACTTTTGGAACAATCACACGCTTCGGCATCGATTCTGTTCCGTTAACGATCTTCTTCTTGTAAGAAGGATTTAACGTGCAAAGCTCCTCTTCATCCATATTCAAAGCGCTAGCTAAAGTAGGGATAGAAATAAAACGATTAACCTGAATAGTATCTGTAATCTTGATATAAGATGGTCGCTGTGAACTAATATGGTGTTTATCTGAACACTTCATTACATACACAGCAGCAATAAACGCAGGCACATAATTTCTTGTTTCGGTTGGCAAAAATCTTCTAAGCTCCCAGAAATCAGTGGAGTTGGCTTTCTGCATGGCCCGCTTCACATTTCCCATTCCACAATTATAAGCGGCAATTGCCAGAAGCCAGTCCCCCAACTCTTCATAGGCATCTCTGAAATAGGCTGCCGCAGCATAACTTGCCTGTATAGGATCCTTTCGGTCGTCAACAAAATTATCCATATTTAAGCCATACTCTCTGGCAGTACCAAACATAAATTGCCATAATCCGGTAGCACCAACTCGTGAAACTGCATGTGGGTTCATAGATGATTCTATGATCGGCAGGTATTTGATCTCCTCCGGGATGTTAAGGCTTTTAAGTGCTCTTTCAAAAATCGGAAAATAGTAGTCAGACATGCCCAGCATTCTGCCCATCATTTCCTTCCTTCCGCTATAGATGTCTATGTACTTCTGTACGTATTCATTGTAAGTAAGCGGAACAGTCTTCTCAATAGAATCTAATCTGTTCTTGTAGTTGTAATTATAGTTATTAAACAGGGGCGTTTCATCAACCTCAGGTACTGAAGCTGTGTCATTCAAAATTAAGCCATGTTGTTGGGCTGATGCTGAAAAGCTAATTAATGCTAAAATGCAATAGGATACGAAGTGTACTTTTATTTTCATAGGCATTTCATTCTGCTTCCAAGGCTTTTCTAAAAAAACCTCCTTAGTTTAAACTATCATTTAAAAATGTTTGGGACAAGGAAAGTAGTTCTTCCTCCCTAAAATGTTTGGTCATCAATTGAATACTTAACGGCAAACCATCATCATTATTGCCCAAAGGTATTGCTACCGCCGGAATCCCGGTTAAAGAGGCCAATACAGTAAATATATCTGCCATGTACATCACCAATGGGTCATCTATATTATCACCAATTTTAAAAGCTGGTGTTGGCGTTACAGGAGTTAAAATCACATCAAACTCCTTAAGCATCTCTTCCATTTTCTCCCTGATCAACCTTCTTACCTGCTGTGCTTTTTGATAATATGCATCATAATATCCGGCACTTAAAACAAAGGTTCCCAACAATATCCTTCTTTTCACCTCTTCCCCAAAACCCTCTGCTCTTGATTTTTTATAGAGTTCATTTAAACTCCCGGCTTCCAGGTTACGGTGACCATAATGCACGCCATCATACCGGGATAAATTAGATGAAGCCTCCGCCGTAGTAAGCACATAATAGGCCGGCACCAGATAGTCCAGCAAATCGAACGACACATAATCTACCGTATGCCCCTGAGCTTTAAATCGCTCAATGGCTTTCAATATCGAATCCTTAATTGCAGGATCCAGTGCTTCGCTTTCCAGGGTTTCCCTGATCACTGCAATTTTCTTTTTTGTCCCATTGCCCAAGGCTGCAGCATAAGCAGGTACTTCTTTTTTAGAAACGGTGCTATCATAATCGTCAGCTCCGGCCAAAACCTCTAACAATACTGCCGCATCACTAACTGAAGATGTAATGGTACCTACCTGATCAAATGATGAAGCATAAGCAATTACACCATATCTCGATATACGGCCGTAAGTTGGCTTAAAACCAATACATCCGCAAAAAGCAGCTGGCTGTCTAACAGAGCCTCCGGTATCAGTGCCTAAGGCCGACAGGCACAAATCTGCCTGAACTGCAACTGCCGATCCTCCTGATGATCCTCCCGAAACCCTTTCAGTATCTGCAGCATTACTTACCGGACCATAATAAGAGGTTTCATTAGACCCGCCCATAGCAAATTCATCACAATTTAACCTGCCAATAATAACAGCATCTTCACTGATCAGTCTTTCCACAACGGTAGCAGAGTAGGGAGATACAAAACCTTCAAGCATCCTGGAAGAAGCAGTAACCATATGGTCTTTATAAGATATATTATCTTTTATACCAATTACCATCCCCGCAAGCTTACCCGCAGTTCCATTATCGATTTTTTTCTGTACAAGCTTCGCCTGCTCAGAAGCCGAATAAAAAAACACCTCATTGAATGCATTGAGGTGTTGATGAGCTTCTATTTGCTTAAAATAATAATCTAACAACTCAGGTAAGCTGAGCTTTTTTTGACCAATAAGAGTTTGTATCTCTGTTAAGGAGCTATACTTCTTCAAATTCAAGAATACATTAAGATTAAAAATTAGGTTCTAAAACCTATAACGGTTTGTTGGTGCGGTTTCTTTCAACCGGTTCATTATCATCAACTCCGTCTTTACCATCTTTAAATTCTTTAATGCCTTTTCCCAGACCTTTCATTAGTTCCGGGATCTTTCTACCTCCAAAAAGCAAAAGTACTATTACAAGAATAACGGCTATTTCCATGCCACCTAACGCGGCTGATATCGTTGTGTTTAACATGATATTTTAGTTAAAGTTTAGTTTTATCTGTTTCTATTTTTGTGTTCTCTGTATCGTTATTCGCAGCAACAAGGTCCTGCTTTTCAAAATCCGATGAACCCCTGCTCTCCTCTACAACCTGTGCTTGTGGCTCCGGAGTAGTTTCAGAAGGATGATGACGATTGGCATTGGTGTCATTAATAACCGATTCGATATCATCAACAATACCTACGGAATTTATGTTACGATGGATTTCTCTTTTAACCCCTTCTGAGGCATCTTTAAAATCTCTGATTCCTTTCCCCAAACCTCTTGCTAGTTCTGGTAATTTTTTACCTCCAAATAACAAAAGTACCACCGCCAGGATGAGCATAATCTCGCCGCCACCCATGTTCAGGAATTCTATTAACGTCCCTCTATACATTTTCTTACTGATTTATAATTAATTAATACAAATATAAACATTTATAATCCACAATATCCTATTTTGCTATCCATGCTTCAGGATTCTGCGCTGCCATCCCTCTTCTGATCTGGAATTGCAGCTGAGGTGTACCTTCGGTTGTACCCACAGTACCTATTGTTTGTTTTGTAGTCACTTCCTGGTCTTTAGATACACTTACCGACTTCAGGTTCTGGTAAACCGTGAAATATTCACCATGTTTAATCAGCACAAAATACCTACCATATTGCTCCATAACCGTAGTAACCTTACCATTAAATACCGCACGTACAGCAGCTCCTTCAGCAGTTTCAATATTTACACCATCGTTGGTATAAGATGCCTGCCCTTCCATATGTCTTCCAAAACGTTCCGTAATTGAACCGGTAGCAACAGGCCATGGCAGTGAGCCACGGTTACTTTCAAATTGTGATGATAGCCTTGCAGCTTCCGGTGTTGCCGTCAGATATCCGCTGTTTGTTTTTGCTTTTGGCGCAGCGGCAGTTGGAGCAGGTTTATTTTCTGCTTTTGCCTTGGCGGCGGCAGCTCTTTCAGCGGCCAAACGCGCCTCTTCTGCCTCTCTTCTTGCTTTCTCTATCTCCCTTGCAATTGCTGCGCGGATATTTCTATCCAGCTGGGCAGATATTTTTTTCCGCGTTGCGATGTCTTGTCTATACTGCTTCTCTTCCCTGCTAAACTTATTCAGTACCTGAGATTGTTCACTCTTATTCTTGCCAAGCTTATTTTTCTCCTGCTCCTGTTCATGCAAAAGATTGCTCTTCTCCTTAAGGTTTCTATCTAAAATCACGATCTTATAATTAAGATCCTTCTGCTTACCCTGTATATAGTCGGCCTGTTTTTTACGGTACTGGCCAAACTGCTGTAAATACTTAATCCGCTTATATGCCTGATTAAAGTCACTTGCCGCAAAAATGAACATCATCTTATCATAAGAGTTCCTGTTCCTTTGCGCAAACCTGATCATACTTGCATATTCTTTTTTAAGCTGCCCCAGCTGTCCTTTTAAATTATGAACAACGTTCGTGTTTTCATGAATCTGATTGTCAAGATTTTTCATCTCCGAATTGATCACAGAGATTTTGCTTTGCATTAAGCCAATTTTGGCATTTAGTGCATTGATCTGGCTTAAAGTAAGCTTTTTGTTCTTTGCTGCTTTATTTGCATTTTTCTGCAACAAATCAATTTCGCGCTGTATGGCTTCTTTTTTTCTTTTCAACTCTGCACTACTTTGTCCGAAAACAACAGAGGCAGATAGTAAAAATAAGAGGAGTAAAAGTAATTTGTTTAGCTTCATTGCATCAAAAGTATAAAAAATCAGTTTATTACCTCATACTTATTTGGAACATTAAACGGAAATTCAAGAGCAAGATTGCTTTCAATTTTCGAAAAGTCCAAATTGATATTAATTCTTTTATCCCCGGCCATAGAGTTAATTTTCAGATTAGTGGGAAAAAGAGCGCCATTAATATTCTGATATTCCCCGTAAACAACCCGCAAAGATCTTCCGGAAGCAATATCATTTAAATTGTTTTCATTAACCTTTAACAAGGTATTAAAAATCACTCTGTAAGCCAGGCCTTCATTTACGCCACTAAGGGTCCAAACGCCGTTTTCCTGTGCTACCAGTGTCTCATCTCTAAAGAAATCTTTAACCGTATTTCCAGAGAAAATAGCTTGTAACAGCTCAAAATTAACCTGTTTATTGGTATAAGTATGTACGTAATTAAAAGGCTTCTTTAAATAAACCCCCTGTAAATTATTTCTGACCTTAATACTATCCGGAGTAATTAATGCCCTTGCCACTTCGATACCTAAAGCGGTAATACTTACCCAGATTTTTTTATTTTTCTCTATCCTGATGTTCATGTTCACATTATTTGTGTTCCCATTGATATCAAGACTAGCCTTTGCTTTAAGCGAAAGCGTACTAAAAGAAATATCCTTCGCTTTTAGCACCGTTATCGTTTCTGATCTCTTGTTGTCAGCCGGAGTTTCCACTACCTTTGGCGGCTTAACAATGGCTTTCTTGGTTTTACAAGCCATTCCCACCGAAACAAGAGCAACAAACAGCAAGCTATTGAATATATTTCTTCTCATTAATCTTCTTATTTAACTTCTCTGAATTACTTCCGGCGCTTTTGGCCTTCTTCCACTGTGCCAATCCCAAATCTTTATCACCCTTCAGAAATAAAACATCACCATAGTACTCTATATATAACGGATTTTCTGCATCCAGTTGCAATGCTGTTTTGATATTTGTTAACGCCAATGCATTTTGGTTGTCATTTTGAAGGGCCAATGCCATGTAATAATATAAAATAGCTTGATTCGGATAAACCGACAAAGCATCATCAGCAGTTTTGATTGCATCCTTATATAAACCAAGCGAAGTCTGTATATTCAACATCTGTTCCCATACTGCATAGAGCTGATCGGTCATCTTTAATACAGATTGGAACTGTGTCAATGCGCCCTGCAGATCTCCTTGCTGATAAAGTACATCACCGTATAAAGCAAAAACTTTAGGATCATCCGTATGAACCTTCGTTGCAATCATTGCCAGTTCAGCAGCAGCATCCACCCTTAACTGATCTTTCTTGCCACCCAAAAGCATCACTACAATTTTAACTTTTTGGTCAACAGGCATCATAGTGTTTCCAAAAGCCTTTTTTAGAGATATCTGTGCTTCTGTATTATTCTTTAAGGCACTATAAACGTCAGCCATCGCCAGATCCACCTCAAAATTATCCGGTTCCAGTTCTTTTGCTTTCTTAAGTACTGCCAAAGCTTCAGCGTTCTGGTTTTTTTGTATCAATACCCCACTTGTATATAGCAAGCCCTTAACATCCTTTACATTTTCAGCTAGGATCTTCTCAACTTCTTTCTTATCAAGCCCGTCATCTTTCCCCATACTCGCGCGCTGCCTGGCTTCGGTTAAAGCATCTGAAGGTCCGAACTTCTTTTCCAGTACATCATACCCTTTCAAAGCGGCGTCTTCTTTACCCGCTAGAAGCAAAGCATTGGATTTATCAAAATAATAAGAGTCTTCATCAGGAGAAAGCGCAATTAACTTATCAAAAACGCCAACCAGATTATCCATATCTCCTTTTCGCTTATAAAGCTCTGCCAATAATTTCCAGAACCAAATGTTATTAGGACTCAGCGCAGTAGCCTTTTTAATGGCCATTTCTGATTCCATCAGTTTATTTTGTCTGAAATTCAACGTAGCAATCTCAAAATAAGCAGCAGAATTGTCAGGATCGATCTTCAACAACTTATCAAAGT
Organism: Pedobacter sp. 10L46_2; assembly: GCF_056395165.1. Lineage (NCBI taxonomy): Bacteria > Pseudomonadati > Bacteroidota > Sphingobacteriia > Sphingobacteriales > Sphingobacteriaceae > Pedobacter > Pedobacter sp. 10L46_2. The sequence continues at coordinate 11,989 of NZ_JBFTIZ010000001.1, read as the reverse complement.
TCTCAGCTGCCTTCGGATAATTTTCATTTAGCTTTTCCTTTAAACCTGCAAAGAAGAGTGTTTTTATAGCCATGCTGTCCGTTGCAGAAACCACAGGTTCCTGGGCAAACACCGATGTGCTGCCAGTAAGCAATATCATTAAAAACCACTTACCTCTTCTCATAACAAATTATTTGCCTGTATGCCCGTAACCACCAGCTCCACGCGTTGTATCGCTCAACTCGCCTACCGATTTCCAGCTTACCTTTTCATGTTTTGCAATAACCATTTGGGCTATTCTATCACCATCATTCACCACAAAATCTGTATCAGACAGATTAACCAACAACACTTTCAGTTCACCGCGATAATCTGCGTCAATAGTACCCGGCGAATTCACAATACTGATTCCATGTTTATAAGCGAGGCCACTACGTGGGCGTATCTGCGCTTCATAACCTACAGGAAGTTCAATATGTAAACCTGTTGGAATCAAAATACGTTGTAAAGGTTTAATCGTAATATCAGTTTCTATAAAAGCGCGAATATCCATACCTGCAGCATGTTCAGTTTCATATTGAGGCAATGGATGTCCGGAATTGTTTATAATGTTTATGTTCATTTTTAGTTCTTTTTTAATAGCGCCATCAGTTCTTTTTTCTCCGCATAAAATGCAGCCAAAGCAAACAATATCAGCAACCCATTACCGATAAACATGTTCCTGTTAAACACACTAAATGAGATAAAAACGATTACTATGGCGGCAACAATATAAGCTAAATTCTTTTTTATTTGATAAGGAATGGGATAATTACGCTGTCCCCATAGATAGGACATTACCATCATACCTGCATAAGCGACAAATGAAATCCAGGCTGATGCCATATAGCTATATTTTGGAATAAAGATCCAGTTCAATACGATAGTCAGCACCGCACCGATACCTGATATGTACAAACCATATTTGGTCTGGTCAGACAATTTGTACCAAACCGACAAGTTCATATAAATACCCAAACTAAGGTAACCAAATACCAATGGGGGGACTACTCCCAGTCCAGACCAATAGATGTTTTGAACCACATGATTGTTAACTACGCGAGTTTCCGGCCCTACAATTATCGTAGCCAGAATATTTACGTTGGCCACCAGTGCCACTGCTATAATCACCACCGTAATTACAAAATAATTCATAATCCGCGCGTAGGTCTCTTTAGCATTTTTATTTTTTGAATGATTGAAAAAGAAGGGCTCTGCTCCCAACCTAAAGGCCTGTACAAATATGCTCAGGAATAATGCAATTTTTGCACATAAACCGTAGATGCCCACTTCCTGATCACTGATGCTGGCAGGCAGCATATGCTTAAGCATGGCCTTATCTAGTGCTTCGTTAATGATAAAGGAAATGTTGGCGATCAGTACTGGCCAGCTGTATACAAACATTTCTCTAAACATGCCCAGGTCAAACTTCAGCTTGAGCTGCAAAATCTCTGGTAATAGTAAAAATATGGTACACACGCTCGCAATCACGTTCGATAAAAATACATAACCTACCCATTTGGGTCTGTACCAACTTGCCATCCATTCCCCCCCAGGCAGCTTGTGGCTAATGATCATCGGAATGAGAAATAGGAAGAACACATTAAAGAACACAACGATAAAAATATTCAAACACTTTATTGTTCCAAACCTTATCGGCCTACCTTCGGCACGAATCTTCGCAAAAGGAATTACACAAAAGGCATCCGTTATCAGGATCGTCAGGAAACACTTTACATAGAAAGCATAATCTGCATGATCTTTAACATCTCCAGTCTGCATAAAATCGATAATGCTGTTTAAAAAAAGTAAGGAGAACAACAAAAATACAATAGAGATGGCGATCACTGCCCCAAAAGCATTGTTATAAACCAATTGCCTGTTATCATTCTTTTTCTGCAGATACCTGAAAAAGGTAGTCTCCATCCCAAAAGCCAGTATTGGATTAATAATAGCAGCATATCCATACATGGCCGTAAAAATGCCATTGCCACCAACCGGCAATGCTCTCGCGTAAATGGGCGTTAATGCAAAGGCAATCATCCTGGAAAGGATTGTACTGAGGCCATAAATAGCCGTATCACCAGCAAACTTCTTTAATACCGACATCTACTTCTTAATGATTTCAAAATTCTGATAGTTTTTCACCTCACCGGGTGTAACCGCTACATTTTCAATTTTGGCCCGGTCTGGCCCCTCATTGCACCATTCTACAAAAACTTCAAGTAAAGTATCATCACCCTCTGCTTCCAGATATAATGAACCATCTTTTTCATTCCTTACCATACCTCTAATGCCCATCTGATCAGCAACAGCCTTAGTGGTAGCCCTGAAAGATACCCCTTGCACCTTTCCTGTTATTTTAATATCTATATGTTTCGTTTCCATGTAAACTTTAAACCTTTAACGGTAATCGCTAAATTCTAATGCGCTTAACCTATTTTTTTCTTCTAAAAATTCTGACCAAATACTGTGTAGTATAACTGCTGCCGGCTTAATATCTTGTAGCATGGCCGATACCTGGCCTATTTCCAACTCGCCCTCATCCATATTTCCTTCAAACATACCCAGTTTAGCGCGTGCCTTTCCCAGAAGATGCTTCAATGCCTCAACACTTGCACCTTCCGACTCTGCTTTGGCTACTGCGTCTGCAAATTCATTTTTCAATAACCGTACAGGGACCAGTTTTTTCAGCGTCAGCTTAGTATCTCCCTCCATTGCCTCTACTATCCTATGTTTAAAACTGGGATGAGCTGAAGACTCCTCGGCAACAGCAAATGCCGATCCTATTTGCACCCCTTCGGCACCCAATGCAAAAGCCGCAAGCATTGCCCTGCCACTTCCAATCCCCCCGGCAGCAATCACCGGAACTTTAACCACAGCTTTAACCATGGGGACTAAACACATTGTCGTCGTTTCTTCTCTTCCATTATGCCCACCTGCTTCAAACCCTTCGGCCACAATGGCATCTACTCCGCAAGCCTCTGCTTTTAATGCAAATTTTGTATTGGCAATAACATGCGCCACCGTAATTCCCTTTTCTTTTAAAAACCCCGTCCAGCTGGCAGGATTTCCTGCCGATGTAAATACCACTTTTACCTGTTCAGCAACGATAATATCCATTACCTCCTGCACATTAGGATAAAGTAACGGAACGTTTACCGCAAATGGCTTTGACGTCGCCTTTTTACACTTTTGGATATGCTCCAGCAACACCTCAGGATACATAGACCCGGCGCCAATAATGCCCAACCCGCCTGCATTAGACACTGCAGAAGCCAACCTCCATCCACTACACCAAACCATGCCGGCCTGGATGATTGGATATTGAATACCAAAAAGAGATGCAATTCTATTCTTCATCAAATGCAAAGAAAAGACATTTATCTAAATAAAACTTAAAACAATCTTTCTACTCTTGATCCCAGCATTATTATCCCGCTTATCTCTTCAAAATCAACAAGGTTTATGCCCGGCCTTTTTCCCGGCTCCAGACTACCGTAACGCTGTTCAACCCCTAAAAACTCAGCCCCGTTAATGGTGCCCCATTTTAAAAGATCATCAAAGTCAATTCCAAAATTGATTTGCAGGGTCTGCATCTCTGCAAATATGCTCAGCCTGTTGTTACTGGCTAAACTATCTGTCCCCAGCGTAATTTTAACCCCGGCAGTCCTCAGGATATCTACATCCGGGAGTCTGTTTTCTATATACAAATTCGCATTCGGGCAAAGGCACCAATATAAATTAGGATGATATGCTTCTGCAAATTCAACATCTGCTTTTGAGGTAAAAGTATTATGTACCAACAGTGTTTTCTGTTTACCAGATAACAGTGGTAAAAATGTTTGTAAAGATGTTTTACCAGAGGCTTCATAAAAGTCAATATCCAGGCCCAGAACTTTATACAATTCCAAAAATCCCCCTTCCTTGCGCTCAAAAAATAGGTTTTCATCTTCCGTTTCCTGATTATGAATGCTGAGCAGCTCACTACTGGTTTCACCATTACTACGCAGCTCTTTAAATAACTCAGCCGAAACTGAATATGGGGCATGCGGAACAATTGAGACCTTAAGGGGATCAAACTTCTCCTTAAATTCAAGTGCACGATTTATAGATTCTTTTGCCGTTAAGGGATTAAAACCCATAACTTCCAGGAAAGTATGGTAATAAATAGGGCTTCCAAGCTTGGTTCCCCTTGAAATGATCTGATTCGAAATATCACCAACAGCAACTATTCCATTCTCAAACATTTCCCTGTCCGCTCTCAGCATGGCCAGATCCAGCGCATCTTCATCAGATGTCCTCAATTTCATTATGGCTTGGACAAAACCCAATAACCCGGTACGTGTTTCTATCTGGCCTTTTAGATGCGACAATTCCAAATGGCAATGTGTATTCACAAATCCCGGCACTAATAAGCCCTCATAATGGGTTATGTCCTTTATTTTCTCTTTCCCGGCTTCCTCAGGCGTTAAAACACTGGTTATTGTACCATCAATTTCAACTCCTATCACCCCATTTTTTATTGGGGGGCTAACCACAGGAAATACGTAAGACGCAGATATATAAGAAATCATAACTACAAAGAACGGATAATAAGCGCAGAAATCTATAAATTAGTACCCGCTAAAGCTATTTTATATCAATTTGCAAAACATCAACAAGCCTATAAATGAATCGGATAGACAGACTTTTTGGAATACTTGTCCTACTTCAGACAAAAAAATATGTTACAGCCGACAAAATTTCGGATCAATTTGAGATCAGCATCCGTACCGTTTATCGCGACATTAAAGCACTTACTGAACAGGGAATTCCAATTAGCTTCGAGCAGCCAAAAGGCTACTTCATTGTCCAGGGATACTTTCTCCCACCCGTATCGTTTAATTCTGAAGAAGCCAATGCTTTATTAATTATGGAACGTCTGGTTTCCGGCTTCACCGATCAATCTATTCTTAAACATTATACCACTGCCTTAAATAAGGTCAAAGCGGTATTGCGCAGCAATCAGAAAGAGAAACTGGAACTGCTGAACAACAACATGATACTGCAACTGCCCGATTCAATAAAAAATGAATTTGAATACCTTTCGGCCTTACAAAACGCCATTTCCTCGCAGTGCATCATAGAAATTGCATATACAAACAACAAAGTGCAAACCACTAAAAGGGAGCTGGAACCAATTGGACTCATATTTTATGCATTCAGCTGGCATTTAATCGCATGGTGCCACCTCCGCTGCGAATACCGTGATTTCAAGGTATCCCGAATTGAGTCCGTAAAAAATTTAGAAATCCCATTCCGAAAAACCGAGCACATGCAATTAAGTGAGTATATGAAGCTCCTTCCAGTCAATTATTAAAATAAATTTTCTTTCTCAAAACAGACTGCCATAGGGTTGTCAGTTGCCCTCATTTACTTTGTTCTACAAAACAAAAAACAAAGTTATGAGCAGAATTAAAATGTATTTAAAGGAACTGGAACAAGAGGCTTTAACCACGCGCAAAATGTTGCAAAGAGTGCCAACTGATAAGTTTGAATGGCAGCCACATGAAAAAAGCATGACCATTAAGCGACTGGCCACTCACATTGCGGAACTGCCAACCTGGATTACAATGGCCATCAAAACCGACGAGCTTGACTTCGCCGATAACCCTTATCAACCTGCTGATGTAAATACTACTGAAGAATTACTGGCTTATTTTGAAAGTTCACTGGCCGATGGCAGATCTGAGCTTAAAGAAGAAAACGAAAGTCTTTTAGATAAGGACTGGACCTTAAGAAATGGACAACAGATTTATAGTGTTGAACCTAAAGCAGATGTAATCCGAATGAGTATTAATCAAATTATCCACCATAGGGCTCAACTAGGGGTGTTTTTAAGGCTTCTTAACATCCCAATTCCAGGAAGTTTTGGTCCCAGTGCTGATGAAATGGATTTTTAAAATGATTTGCTTTATTTTAAAATGGGGTCATTTTGTGATCAGAATGACCATGCTTTTCTTCCTAAAATAAGTTGCTTAAAAATATTTTGATAGCATATTTGGTTATAAATTGATTCCTTTGTAAAAAAGAAATCAATTTATAACTCCAATATCCATGTCTGATTCTAGCATCCGATTAAATAAATACATTAGTGAAAGCGGTTTATGCTCCCGTAGAGCGGCCGACAGATATATTGAGCAAGGCAATGTATTTATCAACAGCAAACGGGCTAAGGTTGGCGACAAGGTCATCTTTGGAGACATTGTTACGGTTAACGGACAGACTATTGAACCTAAAGAGGTCGAGAACTCTGTTCTTATTGCTTACAACAAACCTGTTGGCATTACCAGTACTACTGAGGCTGGTGTGAAAAGCAATATTGTTGACCATGTAAATCATAGTGAAAGGGTATTCCCGATCGGGCGTCTGGATAAAGACTCTCAAGGCTTAATCTTCCTTACCAATAACGGCGACCTGGTAAACAAAATACTCAGAGCAGGTAACAATCACGAAAAAGAATACATAGTTACTGTAAATAAACCTATTACTGAATCATTTTTAACCGGCATGGCCAAAGGTGTACCGGTATTGGGCGTAATGACCAAAAAATGTAAAGTAACTCAGGAAAGTCCTTTTGTATTTAAGATCATACTGATTCAAGGGCTAAACCGACAAATCAGACGGATGTGCGAGCATTTTGGTTTTGAAGTAACCAAGCTGGAACGTGTTAGGATCATGAACATCAGTATAAAAGGCATTCCTGTTGGCGAATGGCGCGAGCTCACCCCAGCAGAGCAGACTGAGATATTTAACATGGTTGCAAAATCAAGTTCCGAAAGTGCCGCTCCTAAAAGAGTAAATAAAAAACCTAAAGCCAGGGCAGAAGAAGATTTATCCGAAAATGTAACTCCAAGAAAATCTTCAGGCAAACCTGGAGGCCCTAAAAAACCTAATAGCAAGGCATCGTCAGGTACGGTAAGCAGAGCAGATCGTCCCGCTGGTGGCAAAGGTAAATCAGCACCAAAATCTGCCGGAGGTTTCAAATCCGCTGCTTCAAGTACTGACTGGAACAAAAACAACGGACCAAGCAAAAGACCGGTAAGACCAACAAAAGGCAGATCCGGTGCCCCGGCTGCAAAAACCAGAAGTCCCAAACGCTAATAGTTGCTGGTTTCAGCTACCCTCCGCGTTGAAATGAATTATCAATGACGGGGAAAGAATATTTTTTAGGTAGCTTTGCAACCAAATGCTTACTACAAAGAAAACTGATATACGTTCATTAAACCTGGCGCAGCTGCAACAGCACTTTACCGCCATGAAAGAACCTTCTTACAGGGCCAAACAGGTTTACCAATGGCTTTGGGAAAAATCAGCACGCACATTTGCAGAGATGAGTAATCTTTCCAAAGAGCTTAGAATTAAGCTTGATGAAAATTATGCCATCAACGTAGTGGAGGTTAACAACTCTCAATTCAGTAATGACCATACCATCAAAAATACATTCAGGCTATATGACGGCAACATTGTAGAAGGTGTTTTAATTCCAATGGACGACCGCATGACCGCTTGTGTAAGCTCTCAGGTTGGCTGCAGCTTAACCTGTAAATTCTGTGCAACAGGCTATATGGATCGTAAACGTAACCTCAATGCTGATGAGATTTATGACCAGGTAGTATTAATTGACCAGCAGGCTAAGCAAAATTACAATGCCCCATTGACAAATATCGTTTACATGGGTATGGGTGAGCCCCTGCTTAATTATGCCAATGTATTAAAGTCGATAGAGCGGATCACCGCTCCCGATGGCTTAAATATGTCGTACAAGCGAATCACCGTGTCTACAGCAGGCATCTCTAAAATGATAAAAAAATTGGGTGATGATGGCGTTAAATTCAATCTTGCCCTGTCATTACATGCTGCCAATGATAAAAAGCGCAATGAGATTATGCCTATCAATGAGCACAATACCCTAAAAGCGCTTGAAGAAGCATTAAAATACTATTATTCCAAAACCAAAAACGCAGTAACCTACGAATACATTGTGTTTAATCACTTCAATGATGAAATTGAAGATGCCATGGAACTTGCAAAGTTCTGCAAACATGTTCCCTGCAAGGTTAACCTGATTGAATACAATCCGATTCAGTTTGCTGATTTTGTGAATGCTGAAGGCGATAAAATCGATGCGTTCTCTAATTACCTGAAAAGCCAGGGCATCACCACAAATATCCGACGCAGCCGCGGTAAAGATATTGATGCGGCTTGTGGTCAGCTCGCCGTAAAACAGCAAAATTAATCATCAGGTCCAGCCACTTAAATCCTAAAAAGGGAAAAACTAGCGAATGAACTTAATTAAACATCGCTGTCTTTGCATAATAAATTTATCTAAGTTTGTTAAATGCGTTTGTCTCATCTGTTTTTTGCGTTCCTTTTCCTGGCATTTACGGCCTGCCGTAAATCCGAAGGAATAACTACGGATGCTAAAGCAAAGCTCTCTTTTTCTACCGACACCCTCCTCTTCGATACGGTATTTACTGCTGCAGGATCTACCAATAAACGGATTAGGGTTTATAACCCAAATGTAAAAACGGTTAACATCAGTGAAATCAAACTCGGTGGTGGTGCCGGCTCTAATTTTAGCCTCATCATAAACGGACAATCTGTTAACCAGAAATCCAACCTTCAAATTGACGGTAAAGATTCTATCAGTATCTACGTAAAGGCTACCATTGATGCAAACAACCAAACAGAACCATTTATTGCGCAGGATTCCATTGTGTTCAATACAAATGGGAACCGGCAATCTGTTGCACTTATAGCTTACGGACAAAATGCCGTTTTTTTAAACAACCAAACCATCACGTCAAACACCACTTGGAATAGTGCGCTGCCTTATATCATCTACAAATCTGTAACGGTTGCCCCACAAACTACACTAACAATCCTCCCCGGCACCAAAGTGCTTTTTCATGAAAATTCAGGAATGAATATTAAAGGAAAACTGTTAGCGACCGGCACAGCCACCAATCCCGTTTTATTTTCGGGAGACCGAATGGAAGGCATGTATGCCGAGGAACCCGGACAATGGCATGGTATCCATTTTTATAGCAGCAGTTCCAATTCAAAACTCCATTACACCCAGATCAAAAATGCAGTAATAGGCGTCACTGTCGATTCTCTTTCCACAAATAACACACCCAAACTAGTACTTACCAATAGCATCATAAAGAACATGACCATTGCCGGTCTTGCAGGCTACAATGCTGAATTGGATGCATTTAACAATCTGTTTTACAATGCCGGTCAATATCTTTTGTATGGTGTTTCCGGAGGAAGATATAACCTCAAGCAAAATACATTTGCCGGCTACAATACAAAGTTATCGCGCAGAACACCATGTCTGTATTTCTCTGATGCAGGGAGCGGATATCCCTCAAAAAATTTAAAAATCCTGCTGGTCAATAATATCATTTGGGGAAGCTTAACTGAAGAGTTTCTTGTTGATAAAAAAAGCACTGCAGCTATCGAAACGGAACTGAGCAACAACGCGATTAAAACGATGCTAAAAACCTATGAGGGCAGTTTTAATCTGTTAAATATTGATCCCGGTTTTATAGATCCCATCAAATACAATTTTCTGCTTCAGAACAATAGCGCTGTATTACATAAAGGCCGCGATTTAAGTGCCGACCCTGCTTTTAATCTTTTCTTAAACAAAGACCTTAATAACGGGCCCAGAACATTCCCTTCAGAACTCGGGTGCTACCAGCATAATTAAAAAAAAACACCTCAATTATAACAATTTCAAGATAAGGTCGTTTATGTTAATGAGAGCGTTAATTTAGATGGTAAGGGTCGGTATTCTTAATAGAAATACCGGCCCTTTACTTTTTTCACTTTTTATTGTCAAATAAGTCTTTTATTTTTTGGCAATTAAGAAATAATTCGTTCCTTTGTTACGAGAGCGTTAATTTAAGGGTCGATAATTCCATGCAAATGGACTATCGGCCCTTTATCTTTTACAGCAAATCCAATTCAATTTTACTACTTAGAGAAGTTTATAGCGATAATATTCTTTATTTCTTCCGGCTTAAATGGCTTCAATATATGCCCATTCATCCCGCAAGCTTTGAACTTGCTATTTTCATCCTGAAGTGTAGATGCAGTAAGCGCAATTATAGGAATGGTTTTAAAATACTCATCATCCAGCTCCCTTATAATACTTGTGGTCTCAAACCCATCAATACCTGGCATTTGAATATCCATAAAAATAAGGTCAAAGGTTTTTGTCATTACCTTCTCAATGGCTTCCCTACCATTTCTGGCAAATTCAAGGTCAAATCCCCATTTACTAAGTATGCGGTTTGCAATCAGAATATTAATTTCATTATCATCAACAACCAATATCCTTTTTCCAATAAATGAGGCCGGCGGTTCTACTGATTTAACAAGTCCGGTCTTTTGTGTCGCTTTGCTAAATTGAATATCGAAAGAGAATTCGGTCCCTTTTCCTTCCTTGCTTTTTACTTTAATGTCCGACTTATATAACTTTAGCAGCTTTTTGGTAATGGCCAAACCAAGACCTGTGCCTCCATACTTCCGTGATATATCAGTTTTAGCCTGAGTAAATGTTTCAAAAATGTATGATTGTTTATCCTCAGGAATTCCAATACCATTATCCTTTACCACAAAGCGCATCACCACAGCTTCTTCATTTTCGCTGACAAGCTCAATCTTTAATTCTATCGTCCCATAATCTGTGAACTTAATTGCGTTTCCAAGTAAGTTCATCAGGATCTGATACAATCTGGTCTTATCCCCAAGAATATTCACCGGAATCTGATCATCACATGCCAATGTCAGCTTGTCCCCTTTTTGCGCGGCATTAATTTGTAAGGAGTTCACAATATCGCAGGCCAGGCTTTTAATGTCTAATGGTATAGCTTCCAGTTCCAGATTACCGGTTTCTATTTTTGTAAAATCCAGGATGTCGTTAATAATATGCAAAAGGTTTTCCGCAGAAAATTTAAGCACATTCAGATCTTCCAGCTGCGATGCCTTAGGATCATTATCTATCAGCAAATGGGTCATCCCAATAACTGCATTTAATGGGGTCCTGATCTCGTGGCTCATTACAGAAAGGAACATCTCCTTCGCCTCACTCAGCTGCAACGCCTGCTCTTTAGCCTCGAGCAACTCATGCTCTATTTGCTTACGCTGAGTGATATCCGAGATCAGATCAATCTGACGTTCAAGCGAACCCTTATCATTTATAATTGGGGTATTGGAAACCGAAAGCCAGATAGATTGGCTGTCCTTGGTTTTGGCTTGTACCTCTATCTCATAAGATTCATTTTTCAGTGACTTTGCCCGGGAGCTTAAGATCAGCTCTTTATGCGCTTCGTCTTTAGAAAGCACATCGCCCAGTTCCTTGCCCTTCAGCTCGGCCAAAGAATAACCGGTTAACTTTTTAAGGGATTGGTTTATCCAGGTCGTTTTGCCTTCGGCATCTGAGATGTTAACTCCAGTATTGGTTTTACTGGCTACCAAAGACAGTACCTGCAGTTCTTCTTCTGCCTTTTTCTTTTCAGTAATGTCTATAATGATCTCCACCTCCATATCAACCTTTCCTTTATCATCCAGCACCACTGTATTGTAAATAGACAACCAAATGGGTTGTCCGTCTTTCCTATACGAAAGGAGGTCTACCGTAAAAGACCTGTTTTGTTTGATCAGGARCCTTGCTTTTTTCAATAGCTCCAAATCCGTTTTGGGGCCAATGATCAAATCACCCAGGCGCTTCCCCTTCAAATCATTGATGGTAAATCCCGTGATCTTTTCAAAGGCATCGTTCACCCAGGTTACATGGTTATTGGCATCGCTGATCACCACCGCATTATTGATCTTACTGGCTACAAAAGACAGCCTTACCAACTCACTCTCTACCCGTTTATTTTCGGTGATGTCTCTTCCATAGGTATACCAG